>JBDTRM010000215.1:0-39007 GCA_039931675.1 Bacteroidia bacterium
TTGCAATTAACTTAGTTACTTTTCGTTTTGTGATGTTAAAGAAAAATGAAACCGGAAAGGGAATGTTGCTCGTGATTTTTCTCACTACCATAATTTATATCATTAACAATCGCAGCATTATATGATAGAGGTAATAAGGAGAGATACTATATTTAAAGGATTTGTAATAGGTTTACTGGCACCGTTCGTGGGGTTATTCCTGTTAAATATATCATTCTGGAATGACATGGACATGGGTAAATTAATTTTGCGCCTTTATGAAACCAAGCTTCTTTCGCCTGTTATAAGTTTGTGCATAATTGTAAGCGCTGCACTGTTTTATTATTTTATTCAAAAAGATAATTACTACACTTCACGGGGAATAATATTAGCTACGTTTATTTACGGAGGTATAATTATTTATTTAAAATTCTTTTAGATCATAGATGCCGGTGAGTCAAATTGCAAACCATATACAGATTGCTTCTCGCGATAGCTATCGGGATCGTAATGACGCTAAATTGTAAATCATACTTCGTAAATCTTAAATCAAAAAAGTGAAATACTACATCATAGCAGGCGAAGCATCAGGCGATTTACATGGCTCCAATCTTATCAAAGCATTGAAGCAGGTGGATGTGCAAACTGATGTGCGCTGCTGGGGTGGCGATTTGATGCAACAGCAAGGTGCTACATTGGTAAGACACTATCGTGAATTAGCTTTCATGGGTTTTGTAGAAGTGATTGCCAACCTCAGAACCATATTCAGCAATATTGATTTCTGTAAAAAAGATATTGAACAATTTCAACCCGATGCATTGGTGCTGATAGATTATCCCGGTTTCAACTTACGCATTGCTGAATGGGCGCATCAAAAAAACATGAAGGTGATTTACTACATATCACCTCAAGTGTGGGCATGGAAAGAATCGCGCGTACACAAAATAAAAAAGGTGGTTGACAAGATGTTTGTGATACTTCCTTTTGAAAAGGAGTTTTATAAAAAGTTTGATTACGATGTTGACTTTGTCGGCCATCCATTGATTGATGCCATCGAAAATTTTAAAGCTGATGTTCAGGATGACTTTATAAAGTCAAATAATTTGAGCGATAAAAAAATAATTGCATTACTCCCCGGCAGCCGCAAGCAGGAGGTAAGCACCATGCTTCCGCTGATGATAAGCGCAGCAAAAAGCTTTACTGATTTTCAATTTGTGATTGGAGGTGCGCCTTCTATAGCTCCCGATTTTTATAAAGAGTTTATTTCTGGTACAGATACTAAGATTGTTTACAACCAATCATATCTTTTATTAAAACATGCGAGCGCTGCCTTGGTTACCAGCGGCACGGCCACGCTCGAAACTGCTTTATTTTCTGTGCCTGAAGTAGTGTGTTATAAAGGCAACACAATTTCATATCACATTGCCAGGCAGTTGATAAAAGTAAAATACATATCGCTCGTTAATTTAATTATGAATAGAGAAGTGGTGAAAGAACTGATACAAAGTGAATTGAATGAAACCAATATTAAAAATGAACTTTCAAAAATTATAAATGATAAAGAGCATATCAGTAAACTCCAAAAGGATTATACAGAACTTAAACAGGTATTAGGCGGCACAGGTGCATCCCTAAAAACCGCAAAGGGAATAGTTGAATATTTGAAAGAGACAATTAGCTAAAGACTATGAAACAACAAATAATAAACCCCAAACAACAAACACATGAAATGACACATATCACAGTAAAATCGCGCATACCTTTTAAGGCTTATTTTAAATACATATTCCGTGAAAACTTTTATAAGCCGCTGCCGGTTATTATTTTCTTTTTTGCGCTTGTTAATTTGTTTTTACTTCTTAATTATTTTCTGCGACTGTTTTATTTCAACTTAACATTCCCCTGGGTTCAAATGACATTGGTGCCATTAATATTAGTGGTTATACCGGTATATTTTTATTTCAATAACAGGAGTTATTACAATAACAACAAAGAACTGCGCGAGTATAAGATCTTTGAGTTTACACAAGATGATGTGCGTATAAGCAATAATAACAGCACAGTACTTATTGACTGGCAAAATTTTTATAAAATTGAAGAATCGCAAGAGTTTTTAATATTGTTTTTTGACCATGCCACTGCATATTTTGTGCTGAAAAGCGATTTCACGGATGTGGAACAACTTAATGAAGTTTATGAAATTGTTAAGTCAAAACCTGGTTTGGTGCAGGCGCTTTTGAAATGAGCACCAAAATATTTTCATGTTTCACAAAAATTTTTGTTGAACTTATAGATAAATATCTACTTTGGTTTTTGTGTCCAAAGTAAATAAACGCAAATCAACAAAACCCAAAGCGCTTCCACCTCGCTGGAATACTGTTCCCATTTTGAGAATGGCGCTTGCTTTCATTGGCGGAATAATTTTTGAGATTTTTACAGAATCAGATTATCCAATATTATCAATTGCTGCAATAATATTTTTTGGTGCCATAGTCATTCTCACTTATTACAGGAAAATTACTTCATCATATAAATATCGTTGGCTATTTGGTATATCACTTACGATAGCATTTTTCTTTTCCGGAGCATTGGTAACTTATTTACAGAGCGAAAAAAATTATCCATTACATTTTTCAAAATTTATCAAGCCCGCAAATATTTACATCGTAAGGCTTACTGAACCTATAGTTGAAAAAGCATCATCAGTTAAATTAATAACAGAAGTAACGGGTTATTATGATTCGGCAGGTTTTCATAATTCAAAAGGGCATTTGCTTGTGTATCTTCAAAAAGATTCCACCGCTTTGCAATTAAAATACGGACAGGTTTTACTTTTCACCGGCACACTGCAAAGCATTAGAGAGCCGGCAAACCCCGGAGAATTTAACTATAAGCAATTTCTCTATTTCCACCAGATTTTTCAGCAGGTTTATTTGCGAAGCAACCAATGGAAACTAACTAATGTTCATGATGGTCATTGGATATTTGATAAATCATATTCATTACGTGATAATTTGGTTTCAGTATTGAAAAAGTATATTGAAACCAAAAGAGAATATGCAGTTGCCTCTGCACTTACTGTTGGTTATGAAGATGATTTAGACCAGGAGTTAATCCAGGCTTATGCAAGCTCAGGTGCATTGCATGTATTAAGTGTATCAGGTATGCATGTGGGGTTAATTTATGTTGTTTTAGCCTGGCTGCTTTCTTTTCTTGATAACATAAAAAGAGGAAGACATTTGAAATATATTTTATTGCTTTCATTCCTATGGTTTTATGCTGTATTAACAGGCATGTCACCATCAGTAATGCGCTCCGCAGCCATGCTCACATTTGTAATTTTCGGCCAATGGTCAAAAAAGCAAAACATGATATATAACACGTTAGCTGTTTCGTTTTTCGGTTTACTTTGTTACGACCCATTTTACATTACCGAAGTTGGATTTCAACTTTCGTACTTAGCAGTTTTCGGAATTGTATTTATCCACCCGCTTATGTTCAAGTGGTATGAACCAAATAGCAAATTCATGTCAGAAGTATGGACGATAACTTCTGTTTCGCTTGCAGCACAAACAGCAACGTTCCCGCTTGGACTATTATATTTTCACCAGTTTCCGTTAATGTTTATTATTTCCAATTTAATTGTAATACCCCTTTCTTCATTGGTAATTTTTGGTGGCATTGCATTACTTTTATTTTCATACTTCGATGGATTTCTTTTTGTAAAAGTTATTTTGTTTTATCTCAGCAAAGCACTTTTTGGTGTTATCTGGTTAATCAATAAAGTTGTATTGCTCGTTGATGAGTTTAATTATTCCGTGATCAACGGCATTTCAATAACAGTTCTGGAAACATGGATAATTTATCTGCTGCTCTTTTTTGTGATTGGATTTTTAGTGCAGAAGCGAACTATGTTTTTGCATCTCAGTTTGGTTTGCATCGTTATCATTCTTTCATCACAACTTTTCGAAATGTGGAAAATCAGGAATCAAAAACAACTGATTGTTTACACGATAAAAAATCATTCAGCAATAAATTTTATTGATGGCGAAAACAATCATTTTATAACTGACACTGTTTTAAGGCAAGATAGGAGTGCAATGCTGTTTCATGTAATGCATCATTGGTGGGAATGTGGAGTTTATGATTGGGAATACTCAAAAGCCTTTGCAGGTGCGGGATTGAAGAGCAATTCTAAAAATTATTATCATCAAAGTAATTTTATTCAGTTTTACGATAAAAGAATTTTACTGGTAGATAGTCTGATGAATACCAATGTTTTTATCGGTGAAACAAAAACAAAATTTGATTATGCAATTGTAAGTTCAAATGCTACCAGGTCATTGAAGAATTTAATCCAGAATTTTCAAATCAAACAAATTATAATTGACTCATCCAACAATTACAAGAGCATCAAAAAAATTAAATCTCTTTGCACACAAAATAAAATCCCTTTTTATGATGTGAATGAGCAAGGCGCTTTTATATTGAATATGTGATTAACAAGGCTGCAAATCTTTAATTCTTCTTTCGATAGAATAAAACCTTAGTAGAAAACACTGTCACTCCCGACAAACCTTATTACCTTATCTCCTGGGACAATAAGCTAATAAGGTAATTACTAAGAGAATTAGATTTCTACTAAGGTTTCAACCACTCACATTAAAATAAGGGAAGTTGTGTATTGCAAAACCCTTATCTGTGCTTTTTTACTTATCAAAGCATTCATAATTTTTAAAAACTTTGCTTTGCCTTTCCACACAAAAAAATTACGTTTGAGGCTGTTACAATTCAACTATAATAAATTAAAATGAACGAAAACAATCTTGATATGGAAGCAGCAGTGCTATTGCTGCTTGATGATTACCTTAATGATAAAGAACTTACCGCCTTTACAGCATTGGATTCAGAACCTTTATATGATTACTCAACAAACAAATAATATGAACAAACACATCAGCATCGTCACCATTATTTTATTTTTAATTGTCGCTAGCCTTACAGCGCAAAAGAAAGACATCACCCTTGACGATATTTTTAACAAGGGAATATTTAAAAGTAAGAGTGTTGGTTACACGAGCATGAAAAACGGTGTGCAATACATCGAAACGGAAGATGATTCGGTAAACAAAACACAAGACCTTGTTTTATACGATTACAAAACGGGTAAAAAAGTAAAAACATTTTTGCGTGGTGTTGATGTAAAACTGAATGATAAACCCCTTGACTGGGAGGATTTTGAATTAAGCGATGATGAAACAAAAGTTTTATTCAGCAATGAAACTGAACAAATATATCGTCACTCATCCCGATCTAATAACTATGTTTATGATATAGTTGCAAAAAAATTGTACGATCTGTCTGTTACTGGAAAGTCGCAACTGTGCAGCCTTTCCCCAGATGGCAGCAAGGTGGCTTATGTGCGCGATAACAATTTGTATTACTGGCCGCTTGGCGCAAATAACGAACACATGCTAACGCAGGATGGCTTAAAAAACAATGTGATTAATGGTGCGCCCGATTGGGTTTATGAGGAAGAGTTTTCATTCAGCAAAGCTTATGAGTGGAGCCCTGACGGAAAAAAAATTGCATGGATGCGCTTTGACGAAAGCAAGGTGAAAGAGTTTACGCTTACGTATTATGATTCATTATATCCCCGCCAGGAATCTTATAAATACCCCAAGGCAGGCGAAACCAACAGCGATGTTCAGGTTTATATTCAAAACTTAGAACAGGGCGAAGCAGTAAAAGCAGATGTAGGCATAGTAACAGACCAATACATACCACGCATTCAATGGGCTGACGCAAATCAACTCTCCATCATGCGCCTCAACCGTTTGCAAAATAAAGTTGATCTACTATTATGCAATATTGCAACAGGTGCAACCAAAATTTTATTTACTGAAGAAGACAAAACTTTTATTGATATTGAAAACAGTGCGCAGCCGAAGTTTTTAAAAGACGGGAAGCATTTTATATGGATGAGTTATAAAGATGGTTACAACAATATTTATCTCTATACAATGGATGGCAAGTTGGAGAAACAAATTACCACAGATAAAAAAGATGTGTTGGAGTTATACGGATATGATGAAACGAAAAAAATATTTTACTACCAAAGTTATGAATCAAGACCGATTGACAAGCAGGTGTATGCAATGACACTTGATGGAAAGAAAAAATTATTGGGACATGCTGACGGAACCAACAATGCTGAATTCAGTTCGGGATATAAATTTTTTACAAACAGCTATTCAACAGCCAATACGGTAACAGTTAATGAACTGTACAGTGCTGATGGAAAACTGATAAAAGTATTGGAAGACAACAAAGCATTGAAGGACAGGATAGCAGAATATAAAATAAGCACCAAAGAATTTCTCACCATTAAAAACAGCACCGGTGTGGAGATGCAGGCATGGATGATAAAGCCGCTTGATTTCAACCCTTCAAAAAAATATCCTGTACTTATGTATGTATATGGCGGTCCTGGTGCACCCACTGTAAATAATTCTAACACGAGTTCGCGCGATATGTGGTACCAGATGCTTGCGCAAAAAGGTTACATTATCGTCTCAGTTGATAATCGCGGAACTACCAAACAGGGATATGATTTTTTGCGCTGCACTTACATGCAGCAAGGCAAGCTGGAATCAAACGACCAGGTGGAGGCAGCAAAGTGGTTAGCGAAGCAGCCATACATTGATGCAGCGCGAATAGGAATCTGGGGATGGAGTTATGGAGGTTTCATGACTTCGCTGTGCATGGAAAAAGGCGCTGATGTTTTTAAAATGGGAATGGCTGTTGCCCCTGTAACCAACTGGCGTTTTTATGACACCATATACACTGAACGTTACTTGCGCACTCCGCAGGAAAACGGAAGCGGTTATGATGATAACTCGCCAATAAATTTTACTGATAAAATAAAAGGGAAATTTTTATTGGTTCATGGTGTGGCTGATGATAATGTACACTTTCAAAATTCAATGATGTTCGTAAACAAACTGATTAAATCAAACGTTCAGTTTTCAACCATGAATTATCCAAACCGTGCTCACAATCTAAGCGGTGGCGGTGCTACAATGCATCTTTATACCATGCTTACTGATTTTGTTTTGAATAATTTATAGTGCATGGTGCGTATGGTTGGTGTTTTTTCGACCACCCATCCTTCAAACTGTTCACCTATCCCTTCTCCAAAGGAGAGGGGGACGATTGCGGAAAAAATTTTCGTTACCAAACTTCAATATTCTTTATCAGAATGTTGACAACATAATTTTGGGGTTTCAACGCACCCTCTCCTTTGGAGAGAGGCCGGGGGTGAGGTGAACTTCTGATTGTTTAGAAAATTTGTTTTTCCCATTTTCACACTAATCACTGTATCTTTTCGTTATCAATTTTGTTATGGAATAAACACACCACTGATGCGGCAACTCCTTTTTTCGCTAACACTCGTTTTCTCATTTCATTTTTCATTCGCTCAAAAAAATGAATTCGAAAACATTTTAAATTCCGATAAATTAGAAATAGAACATTACAGCAAAGCCGATTTAAAATCCAATCAGCTTTATTTGGAATCGCCTTTTGCAAAGGGAGAATTGAAAAGCAATCCTGATTTTGAAAAGATCAAAGACTATATCATTTATCGTGTTGACTTAGTTTACACCACTTATCATGAATCGCAATCGTTTAATCAGAAGGAATTAAATCGCCAGCGTATAGCAGGCTTAAAAAAATTAGCACCGCAATTTTTCAATGTCCCGCTTATCGCATGGGGGCAAATTGCAATTACAGGTGCACACAATCCTGCTGAAGGAAAAGAAATGTTTCATGGTTTTATTTTTACATATCGCGAACCAAGCACTAAATTATCACGCAGTGAAGAAATTAATTTTATTAAAGAATTACTTGGTGATTCATCAGCGAAAAAAACTGCTGTAGCTGAATCAGAAAAAAAAATCCGTAACGTCAGACTCCCAGTTTACAAAAAAAGATTTTATGATGAGTTAGAGTTTCCGCAATTTGTTGGTGGCGATTCAGCATTGCGCGAATATTTGCAAAAGCATATCAAGTATCCTAAAGATGCTTTTCGCGATCATAAAGAAGGCGAAGTGCAGGTAAGCTTTATTGTCAACTCGCATGGAGAAGTTGAAAAGGTAAGTTTGATAAGTGGCATTGATGAATCGTGTAACAATGTTGCTATGAAGGCAGTTGAAAAAATGCCTAAGTGGATAACGGGCAAACGCAATGGAAAACCTGCAGGTATGCGTTACACGTTACCCATAAAATTTATCTGGCCTGACAAAGTAGTACAAAATGATGTGGCATTGCTGACAGGAGTTACTCGTGAATACAAAACACGCGGCAGGCATGAAGAACTGATTGTTGACTCCATTGATGCGCCAGAAGCATATTATAAATTTATTGAAGAGCAGGATAGCAGTGTTTTTAAAATCCTCAATCGTAATAACTGGAAGAACACACTTTTTGTTTGTGATGTTACTGGAAGCATGTCGCCTTATACTTCTCAATTATTACTTTGGTTCAGGCTTAATCTTACGCAAGGTTTGGTAAAACAGTTTTTCTTTTTCAACGATGGCAATAACATGAATGATATGAAAAAAGAAATCGGGAGAACCGGTGGAATCTATCATGCATCAACAGATGATTTTACCATGGTTGCAAATACATTGTATGAAGCTATGACCAATGGTGCCGGAGGTGATGTGCCCGAGAATGATTTGGAAGCAATCATTGAAGCAATAAAACTTTATCCTGAATATGATAACGTAGTTTTGATTGCCGATAACTTTGCAACACCTCGTGATTTAAATCTGATTTCCAAAATCAACAAACCCATTAAAGTAATTTTATGCGGAACATACTCAGGACTTAATACAAATTACATGGATATGGTGCGCGCCAACAAAGGCTCACTTCATACAATTGAAGAAGACATAACTAACCTTGTAAACCTAAACGAAGGTGAAGAAATAAACATTAGCGGGCAGACTTACAAAATACATAATGGCAAGTTTGAACGGATGCAGAAGTTGTAATTGGTTTATTCGTCATTGCGATCCCGATTTATCGGGAGAAGCAATCTCTTAATGGATTGTAAGAATGTAGGAACTTAAACCGTTCAAGCTATAATTATGCCTTCACGTTCACTTTATGCCCCGCCACAGCATACCATAAAATATATAGATAACATGGCACCATTATACAGTAGGCATTTTGTGTTCCAATTTCTTTGACTCCCGCCAAACCTCCATAGAGAGGCGTTAAAATCGCCCCTCCAACAATGCACATTATTAAAAGTGCCGAAGCTGTCTTCAAATACTTCCCTGTTGCATGTATAGCAAGCGGGAAAATTGCTGGCCACATAACAGCATTTGCAAAACCTAATAATGCGATAAATCCAATTGCAGCAATCCCAGGTGTAGCAATTGCTCCAAATGCAAGTACAACGCCTAATACAGCCGAAACAGCCAGCACTACTTCCTGCTTTACAATTTTAGGAATAGTTAATATGCTAATTATATAACCAATAGTCATTGCGCCTAAAGTATAAGATGGCAAGTACTTTGCTTTAGAGAGAGGCATTCCTAAAGATGTTCCGAAATTGGTAAGTGTATCAATTGAAATTACTTCAACTCCAACGTATAAAAAGAGGGCAATCAGGCCAAATGTCAAATTTGAAAATTGAAATACTGAAGTTTTATTTGAAACAGTTTCTTCTTCCCTTTCACTCTCTGTCTCAATATCAGGTAAGCCTGAAAATTTCACAAGCATTGCTAATCCAACTAAAATAATAGCCATAATTGTATAAGGAGTAATTACACGTGATGCAAGCTCATTGAGTTTTGCAACTTTACTTACTGCGTCCATTGTTTTTAATTGCTCGGTAAGTATATCAGCATCGCTTAAGATTATTGCTCCCAATATTAATGGTGCCAATGTACCTGCTACCTTGTTGCAAATTCCCATTATGCTAATTCGTTTTGCAGCGCTATCAATTGGACCAAGTATGGAAACGTAAGGATTAGCTGCTGTTTGTAACAATGATAGTCCTGTACCGATTATAAACAATCCCAATAAAAAAATGGAATAGGTTCGGGTATTAGCAGCGGGTACAAATACCAATGCACCAACCGCCATAACAAATAAACCAAGCATCATTCCGTTTTTCAAACCTGTTTTTTTTAGCACCCACGATGAGGGTAATGCCATAACAAAATAAGATATGTAAAAAGCAGTAGCTACCAAATAAGACTGAAAATCATTCAACTCGCAGGCTATTTTGAGATAGGGGATAAGTGTGCCGTTAAGCCATGTTGCAAATCCGAAAATGAAATAAAATGCTCCCATAATAATTATAGGAAGAAGATTACTTTTCTGTGTTTGAGTTGATGTCATGTAAAGTTTATTTAAGTGTCGAACGTAGAAAGATTTTGGGAACGAATCCTTTAACAGTTTAAAATCTTTTGAACATCTTTTACCTGAAAATTGCTGCCACAAAAACATTCTGATTTATTACTTCATTGTTTTTTATATCATTGACACATATTATTATCCCTACATAAAAATCATTTCCTTAATGTCATTCCAAATAAATAAGAAGCCTTTTGGCAAACATGCTTTGTTTCAACTGATTGATAACGATAGCCAGTCATCAGTTTGGATTATTCCTTCATGCGGAGCTATGCTTAATAATTTTCAAATCAAAAAAGATAATGTGTTTATTGATTTGATTAACGGATACAAAAGCGGTGATGATTTGGATGAGAATGTTAGCATGAACTTTAAAGGTGTTATACTATCTCCTTTTGCAAATCGCGTTAACAAAGCATCTTACGACTTTAATAATTCAAATTATGTTTTGGATAAAGTGTGGAAGGATAAAGATTATGCTATTCATGGCTATCTTTATAATCAGGTTTTTGAAGTGGTGAGTGAAGTAATCAATGATGATGAAGCAACATTGATTTTAAAAAATAAATATGATGGAAAGATGCCGGGATTTCCTTTTTCATTTGATACAACTGTTGTCTATACTTTGCATAAAAACAATCAGTTGAGTTGCGAAACAAAAATTCAAAATAGCAGTGAACAAATAATGCCACTTTCATTTGGCTGGCATCCATTGTTTTTTAACGATGTAAATATTGATGATGTGGAATTGCAGTTTCCGGCTGAGTACAAAATCGGAGTGACAGAAGATTTTATTCCTGACGGAAAAAAAATTGCTTACAACGCCTTCAATTCATTGCGAAAAATTGATGACACTTTTTTTGATTATTGCTTCAAGTTGAGAGAAGGTGAAGGTGAAAGTGAAAGTGCAATGGTTGCCATAATTGAACCTTTAAATAAAATAAAAATTGAGCTGCATATAGAAACTGGATTAAACAAGTTCAGGCACCTTCAGATTTATATTCCGCCGCAGCGCAACACTATTGCCTTAGAACCGATGACGAGTTGGCCTGATGCTTTCAATAACAAAAATGATCTCATCGTTTTGCAGCCTGAAGAAACTGTTGCAATGAGCTATGAAATTAAAATCAGTTTACTGTAGTTGAATAAAACATTTTATTAAGAAAAAATTTTCTTCACTGTCATCCACATAATTTTTAAATCAGTTGCGAAGCTTTGTTCGACAATGTATTTTAAATTTAAAGCAAGCTTCTCAGGCATAATTTCTTCTACATAAGTCTTTTCAGGATTTGCAGCGTGGGATAACAATTCATTTTCATTTGAATATTTAATGGAAGCATAATCAGTGATACCAGGTTTTACTGTTAGTACTTTTTTTTGCGCATCATTATAAAGCGCAACATATTTTCTCACTTCTGGTCGCGGGCCTACTAAGCTCATATCACCAACTAACACATTGAAGAATTGTGGCAACTCATCTAATTTATATTTACGCAATGCATAACCGGCTTTGGTAATACGCGGGTCGCGACCACCAATGGTAATTTGGCCTTTATGTTCCGAACCAATATACATAGTTCGGAATTTCAATATCTTAAAATCTCTATTCCCCTTCCCTACTCTCACTTGCCTGAAAAGAATTTCGCCTTCACTATTGAACTTAATCATCAAAGCAATTACAATTAATAAAGGTGAAAGAAGCGCAATAAAAAGAAGCGAGAAAAAAATATCGAAAAGTCGTTTTATCATCTTACGCTGAAACTTTTGATATTACTTTTTGAACAGATTCAACCACAGCAGTAATAACAGTTTGTACCTGTTCGTTAGTCATGTTATAAAAAACAGGCAATGAAATTTCGCGTGAGTAATTGTCGTAAGTCACCGGATAATTTTTAATATCGTAACCTAAGTTCTTATAAAATGATAGCATAGGCAATGGAATGAAATGGACATTAACCGCAACATCTTTATCAAAAATATTTTGCATGATCGCATCGCGTTGTTGTTCAGTAATTCCTTTTACCCTTAGAGGAAACAGATGGTAAGAACCTTCTGAGCTCTGACCTCCGACCTCCGATCTCTGATTTCTAAAAACTGGTAACTCTGCCCAATCATATCTTGATAATCCATCCGAAAATGCATCGCAAATACTTTTTCTTTTTACTAATGTATCATTATCATAACGTTCTAATTCAACTAAACCGATTGCAGCATTAATATCAGTCATGTTGCATTTGTAACCGGCTTCAATAATATCATAACGCCAATTCCCCTTCTGCATTTTTGCAAGTGCATCTTTGTTTTGTCCATGTAAGGTGTAAGTGCATAGAAATTTATAAATCTCATCATTATCAAAAGGTGCAGGCAAATTCAATGCAACAGCGCCACCTTCGGCTGTAGTTAAATTTTTTACAGCATGAAAAGAAAAAACCGAAACATCGGTAAGACTTCCTGTTTTCTTTCCAATATAGCTTGCGCCAAAAGAATGTGCAGCATCACTAAGCACCAACACACGACCCAATAGTTTTTGGTTTGAAGTTTGTGGTTTGAAGTTAATCCTTGTTGATTCGGCAAGTTTATTTAAAGTATCATAATCGCAAGGATAACCTCCAAAGTCAACAGGCATTATCACCTTTGTTCTTTCTGTAATTGCTTTTGCAACTTCGTTTACATCAATATTAAAATCATCTTTTCTTACATCAACAAACACCGGTTTTGCACCTGTATGTATCACAACATTTGCAGTTGCACTGTATGTGTATGCAGGTAAAATCACTTCATCGCCTTCGCCAACACCAAACCAGCGCAACATAATTTCCAAACCTGCGGTTGCAGAGTTTAAACACAAAGTTGATTTGCATCCGCAATACTCAGTAATTTTTTTTTCAAACAATTTTGTTTTTGGTCCGGTCGTAATCCAGCCGCTGCGTAGTACTTCAGTTACAGCATCAATTATTTTATCATCTATACGGGGAGGAGCGAAGGGAATCATTTTCAGTTATTGGTTATAGTTATAGTTTATTGTTTCGACAACTTTCGGAAAGTTGAAGGAACTTTCCGAAAGTCAGGCTACCATAAAATGTATAGTCATTGCGATTCCGATATATCGGCAGCAGCAATCTGTTAAGGGTAAACGTCATTGCGAGGAACGAAGCAATCTGTTCATTCTTAGAACCGTTTATTTTCATTTGAACAACAAAATAATGTAACGATATCAAGTTCTTTACTTCCGGTTATAAAGCGAATTATCATTTCCGAGTAAAATATCTTTTGCAATTGTAATCAGGTCTTTTGCATATCTGTCAATATCCGGTTGGATTGCCCAAACTACTTTTGAAAATTCTTCAGGATTAAACGTGCATAAAAATTCATTAGCTTTTTCCTCGCGCATGTAAGTATCTTTTTCCATCACATCATTAATTATCAATTCCCAATTAAACGCAAAATTATAAGACAGAAATAACAAATCAGCATAATCCTTGGCAGCATTACGTGTTAACGCACATATTTTGTTGGATAAAATATTTCTGAACCCATCCAGTTTTGGATACAACTCATTTGCAGTAAAATCACCAGCGTGAAAACTCACATCATTGACCCATTCAACCTTCAATTTAATGTCACTACGATTAATAAAAAATCTCGCAAATCTTTCTTGCTCATTATTCAATTCAATCTCAAAATGCCTGGATAATTCTGAAAACGCCTTTGATTGTTGAGTAGCAAATCCGGCATTATTATTCATGAAAAAATCAAGGTCATCAGAGTAACGGTGGTTTAAAAGAAATCTTCCCAAAACAGTTCCACCTGTTAGATAGAAATCAAGATTTAATTCTGATAGTACTTTCAAAACATCATCCTGGAGAGGATATAATTTATCCAAGTAAAACTCTTTTGACATAAAAATATGTTTGGCGGTGTTGTCTTGGAAATAGTCCGATGATTACTTTATCATTCAACAGTTCTCCCCATCGTTCCATTGGAATTGATTTCCTGATTTTCCGCCAGGGATAAAAATTAAGCAGCTTAATATAGAGGTCATGTTTAACTGAATTGTTCCCTTCTTTAATAAACTCATGGTATGCCTGCTCAGGGGTTACTGTAGTATCCCAAAGCAATGGTTCAATCAGTTTTATTATTTTTTCTTTATCAGTTTGCATCTGCCTGCAAAGATATTTTAATTTTATTGCTCCGCCATCTGCCCTCACCAACCTCACTATTCATCAATATTTTGCTGCTCCTTCAAATTCATTTCCGATATCATCAAACAATAAAAAAAGCAAAAGAAAATAATTCCGCTTTGTACTTCAAGTATTGACTCCGTTAATCCATTCAGCAAAATTATTATGAGGAAGATTGCCAACGGCAAACTGTTTCTCTTTAATGCTCTTATCAATGGAGCAAACAAAAGTATAAGAAGCAATGACATTCCGATAATGCCAATCACAACAGCAGTGTGCAAAAACTGATTATGCGGATTATAATTTTCATCAATCCCTTTTTGAAAATTATTTTTTACATAAACTTTTCTTAGCTCATCTTTAATATCACCTGTGCCAACACCAAATATAAATGTTTGAGGTGAAGATCCAATCAACTCAGAGGCATACTTCCATAATGCCAGGCGCGAGGTAGTGCTATTGTATTCTTCGGTTTTAGCCGTATTATTTGCTATTTCATTTGTGATTTGCTTTTCATTTTGAATAGCAGTTTCAATCTGCGTAAAGCGATTGTAGAATTTTATTAATCCAAATTGAATACATCCTGCAATTAAAAATGAAACAACTAATGCAAGTGTGAATTTTCTTTTATCCTTTAATTGAATTGTTTTAATAATTATAAAAGCAACAAGAGTGAAAATTGCCACTATTAACGACATGCGTGCTGATAATAAAAACAATCCTGTAATGAGAAACAGTTCTGTAATAAAGAACTCAATTTGAAAACTTGTTTTTTTTGAATTTTCATTTATAAAAGCATCATCAATTAAAAACAACAATGCAAGATTGATATAAAATCCAAAATAAGTTGGATGCATCAGCCCTGAAAACTTAGTATAGAAAAAAACGGTAGTATCATGTGATGAACTGTATTCCAATAATGATTTCACAGTACAAATCACCAATGCAGTAATGCAACCCGCAATGAAACTTTTTTTCATATTATCAATATGAGCTGGCCAGGGTTTAAATACAGTGAACAGAATAGGAAAAATCAGGAATGAAAGTTTGGTTTGAATATCGTTAAACGCATATTTATAATTATCAGAATATAAAATTCCAATCAGGTGCATCACAAAATATGCAATGCTGAAAAGAAAAAATTTATTGCTTTTTAAATCAGGAATAAAATTTTTCCAATCAGTGAATGGTAATGCCGCAACTAAAGACAGAATAATAAATACTGTAGATAACTTCGCTGATATGGGAAGAAAAAAAATCATAATTGACAATGAGTAGCCAATTATAATTTGTGAGTTTACTTTAAGTTGCAGGTTCAATTTTTTACCAATTTAAAGCTTCAGGTGATTTTGAAAACAATTCGTGAAGCCCGTCATCAATTGTTTTCAACCAGCCACTCAAATAATAACGCTGCATTTCTTTCCATACCGTTGGATGAGCTTCGCGCTTCAAATTATCAATAAGCGGTTGTAACTGAACCAGCGTTTTTCCTTTTTCCCTTTCAGTAACATAATATCCCAATCGTGATTTATAATTTACAAAAGCATTTTCGCGGGCAACTCTTAAAAATTCTCTCTGGTCATTTAATCGCAACACTTCATTATAAGTATAATCAAATTTCTTTTCATTCTTTTCACTTAACCCGGGCAATACTACAAACTTGAAAGTTCCATTCAGATCAAGGACACAAAAATCCAGCGGGTTATCAATTCGCGGATTAATGATTGCATCTTCTCCTTGCGGTGGTTCTTGCGAAGGTTGACCATGAGGAAGATTTACTGTTTGAAACTTTCCATTATCATTTCTGAAAACTGCAAACTTATTATTCTTTGGACCATTGCAATTGCCACATGCATAAACATAATTTTCCCATTTAAAACAATCACCAGGATATAAATCTTTGGGATGAATGTGTTCAACTTCGTCACCAACCGAATCTTCGCAATAGGCACACCTTCGCGCGCCCGAACACATTTCGGTAAGCTTTTGCTTTACATTATTGAATGTTGCATTTGTGTTTATGTTTTTCGACTTGAAACTTTTTTTTGCTTTTTCACTGCGTTCTTCAAATGAAGGCAGCACATCAATTTCATCCTGGTATTTTTTTAGATTGCTAAAAGTAATGGCATCCGGAGTGATACCGGTTTTAAGTTGAATCATTTTTTTTCAGTAGGTAAGATTGTTTTTAATGCAACCATTTCATGATTTTCATCTTCGCTTATTTTTCCCATCATTGACTTTACATTAAGCTCGGCAAGGCGTTTTAATTTATCATTTGATGATTGCGAAATTGAAACCTGTTCACCAAAAGCTTGTGTTCCATAAGCATCCAAAATGTTTCCGTAAATCAACCTGTCTCTTTCCGTTCCTGTTATTTCACCAGAACTTTGCTCGCTGCCCGGTGCGGCCAAATGCCAAATAGTTCCACTTTCACAGGCACGACAAATCAACGGACTGTGCGTAGTAACTATAAACTGCAACTTTGGAAAATATTTCTGAAACCATTGCCCGATGCGGGTTTGCCAGGTCGGATGCAGATGCGCATCAATTTCATCAATTAAAACCACTCCTGGTAAATCAATTTCCATCTTATTATTTCGAATATTTTTGAAAACCAAATCGGCACCATAAACACGCACTAACTGCCTTATCAATTCAAATGTCAAACTAAGTATTGAACGATAACCATCGCTAAGTTGGTTCACTGAAATTTGAGAACCATTGCCATCTTGAAAAGTAACACCATCAGAACTAATGTCAACTATTGAAGTATTATGCGGAAGAAAATCAGGTGAATTAATAAGCCTCATTACATCATCAATAATTAATCCCTCATTCTTTTGTTCAAGCTTTTGATATTTTAATGTCACTAACCAGTTTATTGCTTCAGTTAAAGCAACGTCTTCACCAAACACAGAAAGATGCGCACCAAGTTTAGGATAAGATGTAAACACTTTCTGCCACTCAGGGTTACCACCTGTAAATCTTCTGAAAGGTCCGTAAGCAACTGAAAAGCCTTCGTTATCTGCTGCGGGAATATTCAAGTTCAAATTTTCATTTGCATTTCCAGCAGGCATATTTCTATTCAAATTGCCATTAACATCATCTACACTTTTGCTGTTTATACTTATTGTCGTACCACTTCTTACTAATGAAAACTCAACGTGTTGTTTTAATATATTCACATAATCTAAATCCAGGGAGATTAGCCCACTTCCACTTTCTTTATTCAGCCATTCATTCCAATCTGCCCTTAATCCCAGTGCCTCCTTTTCACCTATCAATGCTAATGCAATTGATTTTATGATAGTTGATTTTCCGGTACCATTATCTCCGATTAAAACATGCCATCCGGCAGGATTTTCAAAATTCATATTGAAATTCCTGATGGCTCTTATATTTTCTATCGTTACTGATTTTATGTACATGCTGCTTTTATTGTTTCGCAAAGTTAAAAATTTGAAAACCTCTTTGCCTGTTTACTTTCTGATTAATCCTATAAGGAAACCACTTCCATAAGCAATGTGCAAGACAGGATAAATTATCATAGAAAATAATTTTTCAGTCCTCCCACTTTTGTTTCTGATAGCAAATAATATTGCAAGTGCAAAGTAAATAAGTAGTGGCAATAATGCGAATTCGTTTAAGAGATAAGCAGAAACAGGAAGTAAAAGCAAGTAAAGCACAAATAAAGATGGTACAATATGCCTCAATTTTATTTCTGATTTTACTTTTCGTAATACGAGCGGCTTGTATAATCCATATTCAAAATATTGTTTAAATAATTTTGAAAAAGAATCGCGTGGAAAGTATTGTGATTTGATTTCAGGATTGAGATAAATCTTTTTACCAAAACTTTTTGCGCGGTAATGAAACTCATCGTCCTGGTTGCGTTTCATTTGTTCATCAAAATATCCAACCTCATTAAAAATATTTCTTCGCCATGCTCCGAGGTAAACACTGTCAACATAACCTTCAGCATGCTCATCATGAAACTGACTATCACCTACTCCAAGCTTTGTTGATGTAGCGTAAGCAACAGCTTTCTGAAAATCAGTTTTTCCAACAGCCCTCATCGGACCACCAACAATATCCGCATTTGTTTTTGCAAAAGTTTCAAGAATTTTTTCAAAGTAATCATCAGCGTAAAGTGTGTGAGCATCAAGTCTTACAATTGGGTCACCTGTACTTACTTTAATTGCTTTGTTCAAAGCGAAGGGAACAATTTGTTGCGGATTTTCTAATAGGTGTATATTGCTGTACTGCTTTGCGTAAGCTGAAACAATCTCTCTTGTTTTGTCTGAGGAATTTCCATCAACAATAAACAATTCTTTATCGGCAGGTTTTGCTTTCAAAAAAAACTGAATAACGTTTTCGATAAACGCTTCTTCATTTCGGGCAGGACAGATTGCGGTGAGCATTAGTTACTTGATTCTATAAATAAAAAGTTTCTATGCTCTTCTCTCATAAATTAAAATTTTATCTTTTTCGACATAAGCTTTAGCCCAATATTTTATTTGTCCTTCTTCCACTAAATCAACCTTTCGTCCAGTTATTTTTTCAAGTGCCAATAGCATATCGGCATACTTGAAAAGTGTTATTTTACTATTTTTTGAAAATGAAATCATCAAGTCAATATCACTATTATCGTTTTGTTGATTGCGGGCATACGAGCCAAATATCCAAGCTTTATCAACCGGCTGGCTTTCTAAGTAAGTGTTTATTTTTTGAACGATTTGATTTTCCATCATGCAACAAAACTATAAAACATTGTTATAAACCCGACAAGGAAGTAGTTAGCTAATTAGTTAATAAATCCTGATACAATTCATAAAACTTTTTAGTAGTGAATGTTCTTGATACTCCTGTATTGATTTTATCCCTGTTGATTTTAAAACACTCTTCAACATTTAATTTTAGCGCTTCTTCAAAAGGATTCTTATCTGCCTTTCTTATAACACCATTTACACCATCTTTAATCCATTCATGACTCACAGGCAAATCAGATACAACAGGAATACAATCTGCCGACATGGCTTCAAGCAAACTTACTGAAGTTCCGTCACTTGATGGTATTGAAACATAAATTTTTGAAATAGCGTATTGATGATTGTTGTCTTCCTTACCAAGCCAGCCTAAAAATTTGACCTTACTATTAATTCCATATTGGTTAACAAGCTTTTTTAATGTATCTGTTTCAACATCGCTCCCTGCAATATGAAGCATCCAATCGTTATGCGTTTTACTGAACTTGTAAAAGTCCTTTACAATTTTTTCAATATTATACAATGGTCTGTGCAAACGGTTTGAATAAATGATATTTTGTTTCTCTGCAGGTTTAACATTGTCAATTCCATATTGAAGGTGAACATATTTCTCTTTTTGATTTACTAATTTCATCATGGCATCAATCATAATGTACGCATCAGCAGTTACAATCTTGCTTCTTTTTAAAACATAAGTCGTAAACATTTTGAAAATAAAATTCCGGTTTGGAACCAGCAAAACATCACTTCCCCATGCAGTTGTAATTATTGGAATACCGGTTTTATAATTTGCAAGGGAAACATAAAATGCAAGACGATTAATTTGATGCAGGTGAATTACATCAGGTTTTTCCTCAAAAATAATTTTTCTTAATTCGTTAATCCTTTTAAAAATCAAAAAAGGATTTACATTCCTGAAATTAATTACGTAAGATTTATTTACTTCCTCTAAATCGAATTGCAACTCCGTTATTAAAACAATCTCGTCAATATAACTTCTTATTGCTTTGCAATAATTGGAGAGATGAACAGATTTTTCGGATGCAAAGAGGACTTTCATTTTCGCATTAATTTATTCCGATTGGAGGATTGAATACGCGAGGCAAAGTATATAAATATGCTTTTGCCTTGCGAAAATAAACTTTGTTGAATGGCGCCAATAAACCAAACACAATAATTTTTATCACCACGTGATAGAAACTCAAAAGAACAACCATCATCCATGCAAAAGTTGAATGATGTTTTTTATAAAATTTAATCTTGTTAAAAATCTGGTTAGAGATTGAAATGTTATAATTCAATTTAGCGCTTTGTCCGATGTGATGTAAAACTTTTGCATCAGGATAATAAAGCAGTTTCAACCCGGCATGAAAAGCGCGATAACAAAATTCAGTATCCTCAATCCAGAACATTTTTTCATCCAACATCCCGATTTTATCAAAAACATTTTTCCTGAATAAAATAGCTGCGCCCGAAAAACATTCTGCTTCAAACGGCTTTGTCAAATCTTTATCGGCATAATGTTTTTCTTTCAGGAAGCCATTCATATAGTGAACCTCATAAAAAAGGTATTTAAACTTTGGTTCGCGCCAAACACTTAACTGGCGACTGCCATCGGTGTTCAAAAGCATTGGTGCTATCAAACTTATTTCGTCATGCTGTTCCATATAATTAATAAGCTTTGACAATGCATCCTCAATCAATTCAGCATCGGGATTCAGCATAAAAATATAATCACCTTTCGCAATTTGAAATGCCTGGTTGTTTGCAACAGGAAACCCTGCATTGAATTTATTTTCAATAATTATAACATTGGGAAAATCTTGTTTAACTGCTTCTATACTTCCATCCTTCGAGTTGTTATCAACTAAAACTGTTTCGATTTTAATAGTTGGCAGTAAATATTTATTGAGTGAGTTAAGACATGCAAGAAGCAAGTCTTTAACGTTATAGTTTACAATGACTATCGAAACACTGATTGCAGTTTCACTCATTGCGCAAATATCTTAGTTAATATTTTATATACGAGATAAAATGGAAACACCAATAATGCCGCTGAATTCAACAGCGGACGTTTTGGAAACCTTAGCGCTTCGAGAAATTTCAGATTGCCAATTCTGATTTTATCCAACAAAATATCACCGGTATATTCAAAATAACGCATGATAATAAAAAACTTCTGATTGCTATTTGTTCTTCTGCCAGCGAAATATTTCATAAGGACATCAAGCGTTTCCTTTTTGTTAACTGTAAGGTCATTTCTTGAAGAACTTGCTTTATGAATGCGATACCATGCCACAACATCCGTATGATATTTATAAACCGCTCCGCTCAACGAAAAATTCAATTGCAATTCCCAATCCTCATGCGTGCGAATGTTCTCATCCATTAATCCCCACTTTTCAAAACATTCAGTTTTTATAAGATAAGAATGTATTGGTATAGTAAGGTCTTTCTCCCATCTTCTTATAAAATCATTGAAAGGCTTTTGTGACAATTTTAATTTCTTTTGAGGTTTAATGTGATTCAACAATTTTTCATCGGTAAGCACATAATCACCGTAAACAATATCAACTGATTCATCTTCTGCAAACTGATTAAGTTGAAGTTCAAACTTACCCCGAGTTATTACATCATCAGCATCAAGAAACTGGATAAATTTTCCTGTTGCCTTTTTTAATCCAAAATTACGAGCCGCAGAAGGATTACATGAATTAATTTTATAATAAACAAAACGGTTGCCTGATTGGACAGTACTCTCCATCAGTTTTTCAGTTTCATCTGTTGAGCCATTGTCAACTATCAAACATTCCCAATCAGCATAAGTCTGCGCCAACAGCGACTGAAACAAGTCAGGCAGGAACCTTGCATAATTGTAAGAAGGAACGATAACGGATATCTTCATGTGCTCAATAATAATTAATCTTAAAAAGATTTTTCGTTAGCGCTTTAATACCTGTTTTTCTTTCAATGAAATTTACAAAGCGATAGGAGAATGAATTAATCAACTTAGAATAAATTGCTGCATCATTCAACTGCTGATGAGTAAAATATCTTTGATGAATGCGTGCTCTTTCTTCAAATTCCGGGTTCTTATTTATTGCATTGTTACTTATTCCCGTAGTATCAAAAACAGAAATAACAATTGATAAATGACGGGTTTTTACTTTATCCCGGATTATTGTTTTTACGAAAAAATCATAATCACCGGCTATTTTAAATGATTCATCATAACCTCCTGTTTTTTTCAATACCGATAATTGAACGAATGATGCAGGATGAAAGATGGTTCCGCGAATCATGTAAATTATTTGTGGTACATCAGGTTGCTTTGATAATTGCTGAGAATTGTTTTTTGCAAAAATTATATCACCATAAACAATTTCTTCACTTGGTTTTGCATCAGCCACTTTTTTCAAAACATCTTTATCAGCGAGTACATCACCTGAATTGATAAATAAGCAATACATTCCTGTAGCCTTTGAAATGCCTTTATTCATTGCATTATAAATGCCCGCATCTTTTTCCGAAATCCAATAAGAAATTTTTTGTTCAAGGCCTTTTATCACAGTTACGCTTTCATCTGTTGAAGCGCCATCAATTATAATGTATTCGAAATCAGTAAACGTTTGAGTAAATATGCTTTCAATAGTTTTTTTAAGACCGTGAGCATTGTTGAGGTTAATAGTAATGATGGAAAACAGTGGCATAATTTTATTCAACATCATTTAATTATAAAACTTTGGGACAGTCTGTCAAAGAGTATTCGGGGAGGATACATTCCGCGAAAGAATATTTTATGACCTATATTTTTTAGCATCGGAATTTTGCTTATGAAATGCTTGTAGAGTGATAATTTAATTAACCGTTTCTTTTCATCCCTGCTCAGATTTTTAAGACGTAATTCCAATAAGTGCTCTGCCTCATTTTCATATTCACTTATCTTTTCAACACTAAATTGATTTTTGCTTCTTGCTCTGAAAGCACCTATAATTGTATTGACGCAATATAATTCAGCATGACTGAAAAAGTTCAGCCATAAATCAAAATCACCTGCATATAGTAATGTCGTGTTTAATTTTCCACCGGCTTTTTCCCATAACGCTCTTCTCCAGAAACAAGATTCCTGCTGAATCCATTTATACTCGCCAATTAAAAATTCATACTTCGACCACCTGCGAAAATCAAATGTGCTTACTATTCTTCCGGCTTCATCAATGAGTGATGGCAACCCTTGCAGCCACTGTACTTGCGGGAAGTTTGAAAATATTTCTCCAACTACAAAAAAGGATTTGGTATGATAACGGTCATCTGAATTAATCCATGCCATAATTTCACCTGTTGACTTTTCAAATCCTTTTTGCAGTCCATGATACATTCCGTTATCCTTTTCACTAACCCAATAAGCCAATTTACTTTCGTATTTTTTTATAATCTCAATTGAATTATCAGTGCTTCCTCCATCAATAATAATATACTCTAAATTTGGATAACCCTGGCTTATCACCGATAAGATAGTTTCCTCAAGGTATATTCCCTGGTTAAAAGAAGTAGTAACAATGCTTATTTTGGGTAATTGCATAAATGGAGATATAATTCAATATAAAATTTTGTCTGAACACTGATATCATACCTCTCAATTGTATCGTTCCTAATTGTATCAGAATTAAAATCATTTCTTTTTTCTAAAAACAAATTTATTGTTTCTGCCAAAGCGCGACTACTGATTTCATCGCATAGCAATCCATTTTCATTATTTTTAACCATATCTGTAATTCCTCCTACTGCATATCCAATCACAGGAGTGCCGCACATCAATGATTCAATTACAGTATTGGGGAGGTTATCTTCAATTGAAGGAATAACGAAAACATCGGCAGCCGAATAAATCATACTCATTTTATTTTCGTCTTTAATTAAGCCCAAATCAATAATACCATTTTGTGGATTTGTATCGGGGTCGGCATTGCCAACTGAACAAATAAAAAGTGAATCATTATTCAAAAGATTTAATGCATCATGCAAAAAAATGAAGCCCTTCCTTTTTATATTTTGATTGTGAAAGGCAACAAAAAGAAGCACGCATTTATCTTTTGGTAAACCTAATGCTTCCCGTGCAGAATTTTTATCATGTCTTTTAAACCTTGAAGAATCTATGCCGTTTGGAATATGATAATGCTTAAAGTTTTTAAAAAGTTCGCTTTGTTTTGATTCATTCAATAACCATAGTGATGGAGAAACAAGGTTCAAATTTTTTGCATCTGCAATAATCTTTGACTTATAAATAAAACTTCTTTTAGTTATTGAAGGGTCAATAGTTCCATTGAGAATCGGGCAAACATTGCAATCAGACATAAAAAGCCTACAGCCCTCTGAATAATGACATCCACCTGTGAATGGAGCCATGTCATGTAAAGTCCAGACAACTGGTTTTATATTTTTTGCGAGAAAAGAATAATCTACAAAATCCGCAACCCAATGCAAGTTAATTACATCCGCTTTTTTATATTCAGGATGGTCGGTTATATCAATGCCGGTATCAGGAAAAGAAAACCATTCAATTTGTCTGCTGTTTATCTTCTCATGAATTTGCTTGTGTTCGAGAGTATCTTTATCAGGATAAAAACGCGATACAGAATTATAAACTTTTCTTATAATTCTCTCAGGCAAGTTTTTTCGTTTTACATTTTCGGTAACGTAAACAGAACTGTTTTCAATTGGCTGTGTAGTGGATTTATTTAGAATTAATAAATGTGAATTAACATTTTTAGCAATTAATCCTTCATGCAACCGAAGAGCCGCGTTAAACGCTCCTCCCCGGTCAAAGGTATTGATATGCAAAATTCTCATTATAATTTTTGTCCCTCCATAAATAAAGAATCAGGCTTAAAAATTAATCCGTTTTTAGATTCAAGCTGATAATCATTCCAATTTTTTATCTCACTCTCAAAGGCCGTTTTAACCGTAATATTCTGCAACCCGGTTTCAGATAATAACTTACTTAATGAATACCTGTCGTACATCCACTGATGAACTTCCCCACCTAATCTGAATTGACCAATCTCCATTAACTTCTCTTTCTTTTCGTTGGGTTCAGATTCATTGCGAAGAAGGATATTCCTGATTTTGCGAATGGAATTTTTAACTTTTTCCTTTTGAGAGGCAGTTTTAATTTTACCATTCTTCGAATCTCTATTCGACTTCAGAAAATTTTCTCTTATGACTCTTCCCTCCTCACCAACACGCGAGAAAACAAATTTTTCATTTTTCATTTCGTCCTTTTGAAAATACTTTGCCATTTCACCGCCACTAAAGTTACGCACAGTCTGGTCATACAATTCAAGCATCATCCATTCATAATTAGCTGCCGAATCAGCATCTCCGGCCAATGCACCTTCGAACGCTTTTAAATAATTTTTTACAATTTGTTCCAGGTCTGGAACGGCAACTCTTATAATTCCTCCCGGTTTTAATACACGATAACATTCGGCAATAAATTGTTTCCCGTCTTCTTTTGAAAAATGCTCAAGAACATGTGAATGATAAACAGCGTCAAATTCGAAAT
Organism: Bacteroidia bacterium; assembly: GCA_039931675.1. Taxonomy (GTDB): domain Bacteria; phylum Bacteroidota; class Bacteroidia; order AKYH767-A; family OLB10; genus JAEUTH01. The sequence goes on from JBDTRM010000215.1 coordinate 25,926, forward strand.
CATTAAATGGAATTCCTTTTAAAAGATTGTGGCCAATAACGTGCTCATTATCCGAATGAAAATCAACATTGATCCATTCCTTGTGAAATCTTTGTCCGCAACCAAGGTTAATTAGTTTCATGATTAGCGATATGCAAAAATATTTAACTGGTTATCTATGTTTAAAGAAGTTTCAACTTTAATAAAAGGCGTTTGTGAGAAAACGCCCACATGTTGAACATTATATCTGAAACCTGCATCGTTCAACACTTTTAACAAGTCCTGCAAATCTTGTTCGCGGTCGGTGAACGAATGATACTCGACAAATATCCTGTCAACATTTTTTAAATTATCAGCACAATCTATCAGCACTCTTGTTTCAGCTCCTTCTATATCAATTTTTAAAAAGTCAACATGAGTGTTCAGATAATCCCTTAATCGTTCCGTTTTTATTTCATGAATATTTTCTTTATCAGATGTTAAAGCTACCCGGCCACCATCAGCGCCTTCTGAAAAAAAATTCAAAACAGTTTCTTTATCCCAAACTCCCTTCTGTTTTAATTCAATATCCGAAAATCCAAATTGATTCATGTTATACTTTAATGTATCGAATGTCTTACCATCAGGCTCAAACCCTATAACAGATGCTTTCGGATAAAGTTGTTTAAAATAAATAATGCTTAAACCAATATTGGCACCACAGTCAATAATGTGAGGATTATCTGTTACGGATTTGAATTTATAAATCTGCTTATTAAAAATTTCATCATAAATAAATAAAAAAGAAGCAGCATCAGTTACTCTTATTTCCTTAGTGAAAATTGTTGTAGTTGCAGGAAGATACCTTGCAAGCTGCTTAAGTCTGTTAACTTCTTTTTGCTTTTTTTGTTCTTCACGATAAGCATGACTGTATCCCGGAACAATTACTGACTTTACAATATGCTTTAAGAGTTTTATCACTTATATGTTCTGAATAAAAATTATTCTTTATAAACTCTGATTACAATACGCTATAAATTAACGTTGCAAAATCATTCATTCTTTCTTCGAATGAAAATTTTTCCAAAGTTCTTTTTTGTCCGGCTCTTGCAATTTCATTCCTTTCATCAGGATGATTTTGCAGATATTTTATTTTTTCAATTGCCTCACTTGCCGTTTTGTAAGTAACTATTTCGGAGTCGGGTTCAAAATAATCGCTGAGATTTTCTTTCCAATCAGTGAGTAAGCAAGCGCCTGTTCCTGTAGCCTCTATCAATCTCATATTTGCAGCTTTTGTTGGAGAGTTATCGCCATGAGAATTAAAAGCGATAAACGAATCTTTCAAAACCTGGTACATATCCAAACCATAAATGCCACCTTTATTCTGATTGATTATAGTCTGTACATCACGCAACAACGAAAATTCTCCATCCATTAATTTTCTTAACCTGTACTTTAAACCAATGTTATTTTGTTCTTTAAAAGCACCGGCCCATAAATCAACTGTTGTATTACGTGCTATTTCTGCTAACAATTTCAATCGTTGCGTATGGTAGCCTTTTCCTAAAAATATAGTTCCAGTAAATGAAACAGGATGTTGTTTAATAGTAGGCTTTAACTTCAATAAAATAGATTTTTCAAAACAGAATTTAAAGAAATGGGTCTTGAATCCAGAGGCCTGGTAATACTGGCAAGTGTCTTCAACACATGAAAGAATTAAGTTGCAATTAGAGAAGACATCTTTTCTATGATATAAAATCCCGTCCCAACCAATTATAATTTTTATTGATGGAACAGCTTTTTTTAAATCAATAAGGTATTCATGATAATTATAAACATCCTGTAAAAAGAAAACATGAGGTTGAAAATGTTTTATCTGTTCAAGAAATATCTCTTTCTCCCAGTTACTATCAGAATATTTAAATCCCTTTTCATCAGCCCACTTTTTTTGAAGATGCTTTGCGTTAAGAACAATTTCCTGAACTTCAAAATCGCCCCTGTTTTCTAAATTGATTTTCCAGAAATCCGACCAGCCATAGCATAAATTCATCAGTGCTTGGTAGTTTATGTCATAGCTTAATGCATTATTAAAAATATTATCGAAATAATAATTATTCAAAAATTCATTGTAATAGGAAGTTGCTTTTAAAAATTTAATTTTTGACATTACAATGTTCTTATTTCTGCTTTAATATAGCCGGATTTCCATAAGCTAAAAAATTATCGGGAACATCTTTTGTAACAACAGCGCATAAAGCAATGGTAGCATTATTGCCGATTGTTACTCCTTTTAAAACAACAGCCCGCTTTCCTAACCAACAATCATTTCCGATTATTACCGGTTTTGAATCAGGCTTTTCTGTTTCTAAACCAATTAATGGAAAATCATTAATCGTCTTTTTTCTTCGCGTTTCAACATCGTAAGTAAAATGAGTATTGGTATCGTAAATCATACATTCATACGATATCATATTAAAGTCGCCTATTTGCAGAAATTCATCTGCTCTTATTTCAGTGGCCTCCATTATTCCTGTGTATTTTCCGATAGTGCATTTGCCTCCAAATCGGACAGAAAAATTGGAACGTATAATTGCATTATTCGAAATATGGAGTGAGCCGTCCTGAACACTAATAGCAGGCTGACCTGAATTTCTGCCTTGTTCTAATATAGAATTTGCACCAATATATAGCTCACCTTTTTGAATATTAATTTTGTATCCTGAAATTGAAACGTTTTCAGCTAAAACAATTTTTGCGTTAGCACCAATAGTAATAGATGAGTTAATGATACGGACTGAATGATGCTTTTCAAAAACTCCTTCAATATTATTATTATCCGGAGAATTCCTAAAGAATATTTTTTTTAAAAAAGTCATTTATAACGTCCAATTATAATCTGTTAAAACACTTCTATGCGTTGAAGCCACAAGTTTTCCGGTACCATAATAATCACCATCTTCAACATCAAATGAAATTGCTTCCTGCACCCAATCTTCTATTATTCCATTTTGACTAACAATAATATTCAACAAATATCTTCCGGCAACTATTGGCAATTTTTTTAACTCACAATAAAAAGAACCTGTTGAATTAATTTTTTCAAATGGGCCCGCGGAAAATTCATTTCCTAAAACGGTATATAAAAATCCATCATCACCGTAAATCGCTGCTGCCACAGTTACGTTTGAAAGATTAGCGCTATTGATGGTTTCATAATCCAGTTTCATTTTTACATATTGACCGGTGATCAAATTAATTTGCGATTGATTGTCTTGATTTAAAAATTCAAAATTTACAAATCTGATATTGCCATCACCTTTTCGGTCTTTGCGAACTCTCAAATCAACTTTTGAGCTTTCCTGGGTTGACCTCAAATATTGTCTCACTGCATTATTCACATCACCAATCGGAACTTCAATTACTCCCTTTTTCAAAACCAAAGCTTTATCACATAAACTCTGCATTGACGCCATATTGTGACTTACAAACAGAACCGTTCTTCCTCCGCTCGAAACATCTTTCATCTTACCCAAACATTTTTTCTGAAACTCTGCATCGCCAACTGCAAGCACTTCGTCAACAATTAAAATTTCGGGTTCGAGATGTGCGGCTACTGCGAATGCAAGACGCACATACATGCCACTTGAATAGCGCTTAACGGGTGTATCAAGAAATAATTCAACGCCCGAAAAATCAACTATCTCATCAAACTTACTTTTGATTTCTGCCTTACTCATTCCAAGTACAGAACCATTGAGAAAAATATTTTCGCGACCACTTAACTCAGGGTGAAAACCCGTACCCACTTCGAGCAAACTTGCTACGCGCCCTTCAATAGTAATGCGACCCTCTGTTGGTGCAACTATGCGGGATAGAATTTTAAGCAGTGTTGATTTGCCTGCACCATTGCGACCGATTATACCTACACGGTCACCTTGTTGAACTTCAAAGTTGACATCGTTTAAAGCGAGGAATTCAGTTTGGGCACTTCGACTACTCCCGATAGCTATCGGGACAGTGTGACCCGTGTTTGAGGTTTTTGAAAAAAGTGATTTGGCTTTATGGCTGATAACATCGCGTAGCGTTGTATAACCACCTTCCTGCTGATGCCTGAGGTAGTAGCGCTTGGTAAGATGTTCAACCGTGATAACGGAACTCAATTAGATAAGGAAATTAGTTTGATGATGAAAGCGCAAACGTAGAAAAGAACTTTCAATAAAGTATAAATGATTATTCATGATATTCATGGTATCGAAAAATTGAATTAGCTTTATCGCTCAATCACATTTATAAAATAACTATTATTATCGCACAAATTTTAAAACCAGGTAAAATGAAAAGAATCCTTACAATCATTACTGCAAGCCTTATGATATCAGGCTTTGCCTTCGCACAAGATCCTGCAACTCCAAATGCAGGATTTGAAAACTGGACACAGATAGGCTCACGTTACGATCCTGACAACTGGAATAATTTAAACCCCAGCACTGCAATTCTTGGAGTTTATACCTGCACACGGGCATCGGGTGTTGACAAACACACCGGCAACTATGCAATAAAATTGCAAACTAAAACGGTATTCTTTCAAACTGCAAACGGTGTGGCTACAACCGGCCATTTAATTACAACAGCGCCATACGGAGTAACAGGAGGATTGCCTTTTACAGGTCGCCCTGATAGTATTTCAGGATGGTTTAAATATACACCTGCAAGCGCAGACTCGGGTTTTATACAGTTTCAACTGAAACATAACGGAGATACAGTAGGCTTTGTGCGTTTTCAGACGGGTAATTATACTACCGCCACCTATACACGTTTCTCTGCACCAATCACTTATTTTTCAAGTGCAACACCTGATACTTCATTGTGGCTGCTTTCATCATCGCGTGCAGCAAATCCTATTGTAAACAGCGCTCTGTATGTTGATGATCTGCAACTTGTTTACAATCCGCCACCTTGCAATACACCTGCAGGTTTGACCACAACTAATATTACAGGAACAACTGCAAAATTAAATTGGGCGGCAGTTACAGGAGCTTTACAATATAAAATAAGGTACAGGGTGAAAGGAACTACCGTATGGACAAACACAAGTTCAAACGTTCTCTTTAAAAACTTAACAGGGCTTGCTCTTAATACTCAATATCAGTGGCAGGTGCGCACTAAATGCAGTTCAGTTCCTTTAATATATTCTCTATGGACTTTGACCAAAACTTTTAAAACTTTGGCTGTGCGTAGTGCTGATGATTGGGATAATAACCTGAATCTGCTTACTGTTTATCCAAACCCTGCAAGCAATAAAATTACTTTGAGTTTTGAAACAGTAAATAACGAAGTTGCAACTCTTAGTATCATTAACACGTTAGGACAAACTGTTTTGAATAAAACTGTTACCGTAAATGATGGCGTTTATAATGAAGATTTAGATGTAAGTTCTTATGCAAAAGGAATTTACTCATTACGCATTAAAACTGAAACTGAAAGCAGCACACTAAGATTGCTGATACAATAATAATCATAGCCACGAAGGCACGAAGACACGAAGAAATGAAACTTTGTGCCTTGGTGCCTTTGTGGCATTATTCCTCTCAAATGAAAAAACAACTATTCACTCTTTTGGCCTTCATTGTGTTATTCACTGCAAAGCTCAACGCTCAAAATGCTGACCTGCAATTAATTCATAACAGTGCAGACCCTGCATTAATGCTTGTTGATATTTACATCAATGATAGCCTTGTGGCCGATGATATTATTTTTAGGAGTGCAACATTGTTTATGACTTTGTCTGCAAATGACACTTTGAATATCGGCATTGCATTAAACACAAGTACATCAGTAAATGACACTTTAAAAAATTTTGAAATCATTATGCAACCGGGCGATCGTTATATCGGTTTGATTAATGGCGTGGCAGATACTGCACAGTTTGCATCTAATGCCGATGGTGCAGGCACTCAATTAAATATTTTGTTTCAGAATAATATTGAGGCTTCGGCTACTAATCCCGCAAATGTTGATTACATCATTGCACAGGGCGCTACCGATTTATCAAAATGTGATTTTGTAATACGTGACGATAAAAAAATTGCTGACAATATTATTTATAATACTGCCACCGCTTACGATTCTGTGCTTGCTTCATCATTCACTTTAGATATTACACCATTTAACAACGACAGCATTATCACATCTTACCAGGTTGATTTTACAGGAATGGATGGAAGAGCTGCAGTGCTTGTTGCATCAGGCTTCCGCGACCCTGTTGCAAATCAGAATGGGCCATCGTTTGAATTTTTTGCAGCCTTTGCTGATGGCAGTGTGCTTGAGTTTTTTCCTGTGAGCATTGCAAAACTACAGGCCATAAATAATTGTGCCGATCCGTTATTAGATTCGATTGATATTTATGCCAGCGGAGTTTTAGTAGTTGATAATTTTCATTTTCGCACTGCCACTACATTGTTTAATGTACCTGGCGATGTGCCACTCCAGGTTGCCATTGCACCCGGCAACAGCACGTCAGTAAACGATACACTACGTAGTTTTACACTCACCTTCGAAAACGGAAAAAGATATATTGCCATAGCAACAGGAGTTATAGATACTGCATCGTTTGCCCCAAACCCTGATGGTCTTAACACATCATTCACGATGGTATTGGCAGATGGCATGAGATGGAAATCGCAAAATGCAAGTGATGTTGATTTCCGTTTTGTCAATGGAATTACCGATGCACCCGCTGTTGATTTAAAATATTCATGGGGGCCTGTACTGGATGACAACATTTCTTTTGGAACACTAACGCCTTACAACACGCTCACTTCACCAGGTACCTATAACCTTAACGTTACTGATTCAAACAACACCAACATTTACAATTCATATCAAATTAATCTTGACACTTTGGGTGGACAATCGGCTGTGGTATTTTTCTCAGGCTTTCTCAATCCCGCTGTCAATCAAAATGGAGCAGGTTATAATTTGTTTGCTGCATTTGCTGATGGTAAAGTGCTTCCGTTTTCAATTGTAACTGGAACTCATAATCTTTCTCCACAAAATGAAATTGATTTATACCCAAACCCCACAAACGGTTTTTTAAATATAAAAATTGATGCGCTAACAAATGGAAACAGCACTTTGAGAATAATGAGTGTTGATGGAAAGGTAATTCGTGAAAAAGTTTTTGCAGGAAATAACATGCAGGTTGATTTGAAAAATATTGCGCCAGGGATTTATTTTATTGAAGTAAATTGTGAAGGGAAGACGCACAGAAGTAAAGTTGTTGTGAAGTGATTTTGAAGGTTGCGTTTTGATTTCCAACAGTTAGAAAACCTTTTCAGGATTGAATTTTTCCGCATTCAGCAATCCCGAACTCTCATGATAGCTTTTATCTCAATTCTTCAAGGCTGGGAGATCGCTATAATATCAGTGTGGAGATAGTTCGATAGATTTTGTGGCGTAATAGGTTGTTGTGTTTCAGCCTCGCTAATGTCGTATTGATGTTGCTGTAAAAGCTTTATAAGTTCAATGGATGAACTGCCTGCTCTTTTTAAATTTTGATCAGAGAGTTCGATGTAGAGTATGGGCTTGAAGTTAGTTAATGTTTGCATAGCACCGCGGAGAACGTTGGTTTCGAAACCTTCTACGTCAATTTTGATAAGATGCATGTTTTTTATTTGATGTTGACTTACGTATTGGTCAAGGGTGAGGGCGTTAATGGTTATTTTGCCGGGATTGGGATTTGGATTTCGCGATACAAATGTTCCTCCACTGTTACCGTTCATGGGATCGTTAATGATTAGTTTTTCGGTTTGATCACTGAGTGCAAGGTTTTCGAGTGTTATGTTTTTGAATTGGTTAAGACTGATGTTATGCAGACACTTCTGGTAGATGTATGGCATGGGTTCGAAGCCATACACCTGACCGTTGGAGCCGGTGAATTTTGAGAAGTTGAGGAGTGTTTCGCCAAAATTTACTCCCACGTCAATAATGGTCATCCCGGGTTTTACGAGTTGGTATAATGCGTTTTTGTCTTCGGCTGCAATACCAAAGTACAGGGCATATTCCATCCACTGACTGAGGTATAAGTCGTAGGTTATTCCATTGATGTTTTTTCTTCTTACTGCATTGCTTTTATAATCTAAGTTGGACGGTAATAACTTAACAAGGAAATTATCAATATCTTTTTTTTGAGTAAAATGGGAAAGCGTGCGGTCAAGTGCCGGAAGCGTGAATATTTTTTTTATTTGATTGATGGCTTTCTTCACGAATGATTTTGCTTTAGTTTAAACGCCAACGGGAATAAAGTATTCAATTTTTTCAATTTTACTTTCTTTCGCCTGTTTATCATAAAAACCAATGATATAAACTGATGCTACAAAGAATGGGATTATAGGAATTTTATATCTTACCATGCTTCCAAAATTTGATGTAGAAAAACCAACTGAGAACGCAAAAAAGAAACTGAATACCAATGCGAAAGTTAACAGGGAGTTTTTCAGGAGGTATTTAAATACGCCAAAAAACCTGATGCGAATAAGCATGCGGAGGGTGATAAATAAAATAAAGGTGTTTTCGAGAGCCGAAATAAACATTACAATATTATTAGCTTCGAAGATGGAAGGACGAAATATACATGTGAAAATGGCAATAGGCGCTTTTTGCAGAATACCGATAAGTGTAGGATCATATTCACCTATATCGAAAGAGTTACCCTGGTAATAATCAGCTTTTAAATCTCTCTGTGTTTCAACTGCTGTATAAACAACTTTATCGGTTGAATACTGGCCCAATGAACCCTGGATGCTAAAAACCAGGAGATAGCCGAATCCAAAAACCAATGCCAAAAATACAGGTATCAATAATGCTTTTTTCATGGTTCCTGAAACTTTTTCGGAATAGCCCATCACAATCCATAACAGCAAACCGGGTATCATACCAAGGAGTATATAAACTTTAATTGAACTGATAACATAAATTGATAAAAGCATGATGAGGATGTTTACAAATATCTTTTTTCGCTGGAGCAAGACCATATTGAAGGAACTAACAAAATAACCAATGGTAGAAAAAGTGATGGTGTCTTTTAAAATTCCTGACCCCCAAAAGAAAACTGATGGCATAAAAAAAACCGCAATGGCTAACTCTTTGCGAAGAGAAGGAAAAGCATCAGAAAACACCCTGAAAAGTTTCCAGACACCGAAAAATGAAATCCATGCAATGAGTAATGTAGATGCTATATAACTGCGGCAACCAAAAAACACCAGCAGTGATGTAAATTTAACTACAAAGTAGGAATTACCGTCAGTGATATAAATAGGATAACCTGTTTCATTGTCATATAATGACCAATCCATCTCATTTACGGCATGTGTGACGAGATAGAAATATCCGCCAGGGTCCTTGAATAAAATTTTATTAAACCTTACGGCATCTGCAAAAAAATTAGTTGTATCGCCACCATTATAGTAAAGTGTGTAAACTAAACAAACCCCAACACCACCTATAAGTTTAACAGCCAATGCCGGAAAATAATATTTATATGAAGGATCGGTTTCCATACGCCTTTTTTGGTGCATCCTTGCGATCATTAATATAATCAATGCATAAAAAGGACCAATAATAATATCAATGAGCCCTAAATAATTAATTGCTTTCATTATAAAGATGATTTGAAAAGAGATAAACAAAAGTATCCTTTTTGAATAAAGTAATTAATCATTATGATTGAATTTTAAAATCTGCTTTCAAGAGATAGTTAGAGAGACTGAATATTAATTGTGCATTTATCAATGTCATTATTTTTTAATCTTTTTTACGGGCATGTAAATTGAACTCCCTCACAGGTACTGCAATACTTGACGCATGTTGAATAAGAAGTCTGTTAAGACGTGGAGCTATATTCACTATGAGGTTTAATTTTATATATTTTATTGACGGTCAAAATGATTTAATAAATTTCGATTCAAAGGAAGGTGTGGATATTTGTTACGATGTCTATCTAAAATGTTTTGCAATTGCTCTTTATAGGAGCAGGAATTAAAAATCATTCGTTCAGTTAATTCAAATCCCGCTTCGACCTCGTAATCTGTTATCAAAATAAAATCGTCTTTGCATTTCACCAGTAGGTCTTTATTGTTGTAAATGTTTGCGATTTCACCTGCTGCAAATTTTTTTTCTGAAATTAATTCAAAAGGAATGGCTTTAAATATTTTAACTTTTTTATTGTCAACAGTTGTAAAAGATCCTGGATAAGGTTTAGATAAAGCACGTATAAAATTATAAATCCCTTTGGTGCTCCTGTTCCAGTCAATACAGCCATCTTCCGGCAATCGCTGTGGTAAGTAAGTGGCATCTGTATCATCCTGGAATTGTAAATTAATTTTCCCTTTCGCATTTTTTTTAAAAAAATCAATAAGCATTTCACTGATGTGCCAGGTTACTTTGTAATAAGAAGATTCGATATTATCGAAAACGGAATATTGAAAGTTGCAGGATGAAATAACAGGCCCTGAATCAATTCCTTCTTCAATTTTATAAATGGCAATTTCGAAATTTGGTTCATCCAGTATCAAAGCCCAGTTTTGCGGTGATCTCCCGCGACCTTTTGTTATGCCGTAAGGACTGCCATGAGCGCCAATGACAGCTGCTTTGCATTTTTCAATTAACGATGCCGGTATAAGCCGCTGCCAGCCGGTTACAATAAGATAATCAATTTGCAAGCTGCTCAGTAATTTTTTATCCGCATTATTATTTAATGAATAAGATGAAACTTCAATAAATTTCAGATTGTTTTTTTTGCAAAATTCTTTTTGATAAACATAACCCGAAATCAAATCTGTCTGATCACGTTCCGAAAGCCCGATGACTCCGCTGATTGAAATATGCTTCAATAAGTGATTAACCACATCAAGACCCGAATTCATTGTATTCAAAATATAAATGTTCATTTTACCAATCAATATTTTCACGATTCATTTTTGCTATACCTTCATCATAAAATTTTGCAGTCGCTAGTGCGCGTCCGGTAATACAACGCTGAATGCGCTGGCGTGGCGACATTACTTCTTCAACCCACCATTCGGGGTGCGTCAATACCTGTAGCGAATGTTCTTCACCCGATTGCAGAAGATCGAGCAATCGCCTGAATCGCCATATACCGTGTGAATCGGAACAATACCCAACATTTGTTTGAAACATTTCTGCATAAGTATTGATCAGTCCGGCATATTGCCATTGTTTGCATGACATGGTAAATGGAGTTGTATTGTGAAATGAAAAAGCTTTAATGTCGGTACCATAAGTTTCGTCAATCCAGCGTTTTTCGCGAAGCAAATATTTTTCAAGCTGACTTACATTCTCTATTCCGTAGAAATGGCTGTCAAAATGCAATCCAACATCATGACCTAAATTGATTATTTTTTTTACCAAATCAGAATTTTCGCTGTCAAACAAATTATAAAACTCACTGTGGGGTAAAAGCAAATAGGTTGCTTTAATGTTATGTGCATTTTCAATTTGTGCAAGCTGTAATGCGCGATGCAATGACAAATCCACATCATGACGCCACACAATAAATTTTTTTGCTGACGGCAAATCTGTAAAAGCTGCAAACTCATAATGCGCTTTGGCAGCAACCAAAAGTTTTTCGTATTCTGCAATAGTAAAATCTTCGAAGAAATATTTTTCCTGGTTTTCCATTTAAGTTAAGATAATTTATTTTGGACTTCGTCCCTTGTAAAATACTCCGTTAAACCTCTTGTAAAATTACCCTGTACAATTTCCGGTTTTTTGAATTCACCTGTTTTATACCAATCTATCATCATTTCAGGTTCATTAAAGCCGGCCATTGCCCTCATGGAAGAAGTTCCCGAAAAACGGGGATTGATTTCAAACGGATAAAATGAATTTTGGTGCCATCGCCCCTGTACATTTAAGGGCCCGCATGATTTTAATTCGGCCGCAATAGCGTTAACGGTCTTCTCAATTTCAGTATTAAAAACAACTCTGCCCTGCGTGATACCTGATGAAATTACAAGATGCTTCCCAAGTGAATCGTTGCCTGAATAATTGGGCACTTTAATTTTATTTGACAGGCCGGTTTCTATTTGTCGTTGCAGTATGAATGTTCCTGCCAAAGTTTGGTCAGGCATATTCAACACGCCTATTGTAAACTCACTTTCAGCATTGCCAATGTATTGTTGCATCAAAGGTTGATACCCCAACTTAATTAGGTAGCCGGCAAAAAACAATGCTTCATTTTTGTTTTGCGCAATAAAAGTACCTGATGAACCGCTTCCACCTGCCACCGGTTTTACCACCCACGGATAACCCTTGTTAGGAATGTTTTTATCAAAATCACCTTGGTTCAGGATTAATGATTCGGGAGTTTTAAAACCTGCATTTCTTAAAGTTTCATTGGTTTTAAATTTATCAAGACCTGTTTCAATTGCATTTTTATTATTGATAAGTACTTTAACCCCGCTTTCATTTATTTGATGAAGGTTATTTGAAATAACCCGCAGTTCCGGTTCACTTCCGGCAATAAGAAATTCAATTTGGTTTGCTTCTATTACACTTACAAGACTATTAATATAGCTTTCATTTTTTGCAAGAGGCAGGAGTACTTTTTCTTCCGAATTTATAACACTCAATGCTTCCATATTTGTGTTGGATGCTGTAATATGATAATCATTTTTCCCACAGCGCAGTGCTTTGAAAATCTGTTCGCCAACATTACCACCGCCAACACCGGTAATCAGTATCTTTATTTGTGCACTATTCATTTCGTTTAGTTTTTCAGTTTTTGGTGCGGCTTAAAATATCAATTACTTTTTTATCCCAATTCATTTTACGAAGTTTTTCCTGATACTTTTTTACATCATAATTAACGCGATGATGCGAAATTTTTTTTGAAACGCTATCAATGACAGCATACGAAGCACGCGGATTATAATCGCGCGGCTGACCAACAGAACCAGGATTCAAAATAAAACCCTCGCCTGATTTTAAATTCATCGGATAGTGTGTATGTCCTACTATTAACAATTGATTTTTACGAAGCTCTATTTCCTTTAAATATTTTGAATCAGGATAAAGATAAATTTCTTCGTCCCAGGGATTGGCAT
>JBDTRM010000216.1:0-1593 GCA_039931675.1 Bacteroidia bacterium
AAAAACTTTTTCTCCGAGTATATTTAATATTTCAACATTGCCTTTCTTAATCCTTCTTTCAAATGAAATAATAAAATTACCAACCGATGGATTAGGAGAAATAAGAAATAAATTATTTTTAGTTATTTCACTTATGCCAACAGTTGTGCAAAGGGTATTAACTATTCCTCCATTGCTGACTATAGTTGCGGGAATAGTTACAATAGTATTAGGAGAAGAAACAATAGTTGGTGGAATTGTTTGTTGAGTTAAAGGCGTGGTAACAATACTTATCGTGTTTCCCTGATTGCAACCACTGTTTCCGTTAGCATCGGTCTTGATTAAATAAACATCATTAAAGCCTGCACCGAAGCTCATGGTTTTTCCTGCAATAATGTATCCTCCATCAACAGTTTGCTGCACTGATTGACCAAAGTCATCATTTGCACCTCCAAATGTTTTTGTCCAGAGGGTGTCTCCATTGGTATTGGTTTTGATTAAATAAATATCATAGCTACCTGCACCAAAGCTTGTGGTTGTTCCAGCAATGATATATCCTCCATCGGTAGTTTGCTGAACAGAAGTACAATAATCATTACCAGTTCCGCCAAAAGTTTTTGACCAAAGTAAATTCCCAATGCTATCGGTCTTGATTAAATAAGCATCATTATTGCCCGCACCAAAACCTTCAGTTGCTCCAACAACAATATATCCATTATCAGCTGTTTGTTGAACTGAAAGCGCATTCTCATATCCTGCACCGCCAAAGGTTTTTGTCCAAAGTGTATCTCCGGTTGCGTTAGTTTTAATTAAACAAACGTCATCGTTACCTAAACCGAAGCTTGAGGTTTTTCCTGTAATGATATATCCACCATCGGCAGTTTGTTGAACTGACCTTCCTTCTTCCCAACTTGATCCGCCAAAGGTTCTTGTCCAAAGTGTATCTCCGTTAGTATTAGTCTTGATTAAATAAATATCAGAACTACCTGCACCAAAACTTGTGGTTGTTCCGGCAATGATAAATCCGTTATCGGACGTTTGCTTAACTGAATTGACATTATCAAGACCTGTTCCGCCATAAGTTTTTGTCCAAAGTGTATCTCCGTTGGCATTGGTGCGGATTAAATAAAAATCCCAACTACCTACACCGGAACTTGTTATAAAACCTGCAATAATATATCCTGAATCTGTAGTTTGCTGAACACTGTAACCATAATCATCTAATCCCTTGCCAAAGGTTTTTGTCCAAAGCGTATCACCAATTGAATCGGTCTTGATTAAATAAACATCCGTGTTACCTGCACCAAAGCCTATTGTTGCACCGACTATAATATATCCTCCGTCCATAGTTTGTTGAGCGGAATATCCATAATCATCAGTTAATCCGCCAAAGGTTTTTTGAAATGTTAGTTGCGCTTTCGCAATCGTTAATACCGCAAATGAGAAGACAATACTAATCCATAATTTTTTCATCGTCTGTATATTTTTTAGTGACTTTTAATTTGTCAAAGTTAGTTTCGTGCAATCAATTTCAAAATAGTACTGCCGCCAAAGCATATCCGATAACGTCCTCAGGGATTAACGAAGTAAAAAATAATTGGGGTTTGAAACACA
>JBDTRM010000217.1:0-19764 GCA_039931675.1 Bacteroidia bacterium
TCTTTATTTATATTGAATCGGGTTCGTACGATATAAGCCAAATTACACCTCATAATAATTTCACAAAATGGGTGATCCGGACTACGAAGCATAATTCTATTGATAAAGGCATGGAAAGTGTTGTTGAGCCATCCACTCTTGGTGATTCATCCGTGATCATCGAGGGTTTCCGGCATTACAGGAGTATGTGCTCCATGTGTCATGGGGCTCCGGGCGAGAGACCAGAAGAAATGGCCTTGGGTTTATATCCAGAGCCACCTTTGATTTACAAACACAAGGAACAGGAAGACCCAAAGGAATTTTTCTGGATCATTAAAAATGGAATCAAGATGACAAGCATGCCGGCTTATGGTCCCACACATGCCGATGAGAGGATCTGGGCAATCACCGCTTTTGTTACCGGTAAGTTGAATAAAATGACACCCCGGGAATATTCCGAATGGGTTAAAAAGTATGACCATGAGGAAGAGATGGAAACTGGAAAAGAGGAAGATATAGATTAGGAAATGGTTCTTAGTTAAGAAATCGATCGTGGAGCACAAGAACGGGTGACGCACAGACATCCCGTTTTCCGAACACCCGGTATCGTGCATCTGCAATCCGATTATAGTGCCAAGCCCTAATTGGTTGGGGAATAATCAGTGCCGCCAAAGCATATCCGATAACGCCAGTTTGTGAAAAAAACTCATTATAACTTATACCATATATGTAATTAATCACTGGTGGCTATATTTATATTTACAAGCATCAAATATAACAAAGGGAACTGCATAACAGGAACAAGATAAACCAAAGGCGGTTTGCTACAGCATGCACAGGTGAGGGCGCCTGCGGTAGCTGTGGAAGAGCGGGGATTTATAGCATTACCCTGCCGGTTGATGTTTGACAAGCGCGTTACCTAAAATTAACCATGAAGCTCCAAATAATAATGAAACAACGATATGCAGTATTCCCGAAAGTCCACCTGCGAAATGTGTCGGTATGGCTATCGCAATACTTGCTGCAATTATTAAAATTCCGATATATGGCTTAAATAAATTGCTGCGAAGAAGAACAACTCCAATCAGAACCCAGGCAAATATCCATACCATAACAGCGCTCATAAAGAAAACTCCCAACGCATGAAATGGTGTTGTTGATGACATCATTTCCATTAGTGGAACTTGTGTGTCTGCTTGTGACGCAAGAGATGGTAAAACAAAAACTTCTAACACAACTACAGCCGCACTATAAGCACAACCGATAACACCTAAACCAAAAGCAATTACCCCTAAGGCATCTGGCTTTCCATTCAATGTACTGAACAAACCTACCACTCCGAAAATACTAATGGTAAAAGCAAATAGTAACGAAAGGTGAACAGGGCGCCATGAATTAAGTAACACACTGCCCGGGATGAACTCGTCAGGGTGGAAGCAAAGTGCAACTGCAGAAATAAGCCCTGCGGTCATCAAACTGTAACCGCCAATTATCCTGAGAACATTTTGGTAATTTTTCATTATCGGTTTATTTAATTTTTGTTTAAGTAAAAGTAATTTGATTCTTGCTTGACAACTTTAATTCTGCTCCACTCACACCAACTTAGCACAGTCTCAAAAAAACTATCCGCTAACGCCAGTCTGTAAAAAGAACTTCTTTATAACTTATACCATATATGTATTTAATCACTGTTGGCTGTATTTATATTTACAAGAATCAAATATAACAAAGTCAGTAACAAGATAAATCAAAGGTAATTTGGAGTAGCACGCACAGGTGATGACACCTGGGGTAGCTTTGGAAGAGCGGGTTGCTCACTTTAATGCAGAAGAAACTTTGTTAGTGTCAACAAATGCCTGGTAGTTTTTTACTTTGCCATCAATCACTTCCCAAATCATTACCCACTCTGATTCAAAAGTTTTTCCTGTTGCGTTACCATTGCCAGCAAAAAAACCTTTCACAACAACAAAGTTTCCGTCATTTAAAAATTGTCGCGGTTCAAATTGAGTGAATGTAACTGTCTTGCTCATTTCAATAAAGAAGTTCATCACTTCATTTTTTCCATTGCGTTGTGCAGCATAAGGAATTTCAGGATAACCAGGGTCGCTCCATGAAACATCATCGTGTAAAAGATTGAGCACACCTTCAACATTTCCTTTGCCAAATTCGCCATAAATTTGTTGTATCGTTTGAATTTTGTTTTCCATTTTTTTTACTTTTTAGTTATTAATTATTTTGCTGTGATTTTCTGGATGCATGGGAGTAAAAGTAGTATTTGTTTGACATCCAAAATTAATTCATCGTGTCAATCATTTTTTTAACGAATGTTGAGTTTGAGTTTAACTTTAAATATTTTTTTAATTTTATTTAAAAGACAATACATTTGATATTGTAAAAAAAGGAGATGCCGAAAACCTTGTAAAGAGTAGGCAAAACTTTAAAACAATTTTATTATGGATAACAAACAAGTAGTACTTAACTTTATTAAAGCTGCCGACAGCGATGACTTTGCAGCCGTTGAAAAATTATTCGGCACTAAGCATCAATTTCATTCTTCAATGAGTCCTGCACCAATGGACACACAGCATCACTTAGGAATGATGAAAGCTTTTCATGATGGTTTCTCAAACGCCAGGCATGAGGTTCTTGACCTTTTTGAATCGGGCAGCAAGGTTGTATTGCGTGGAATATGGCATTGCACCCACACCGGAACATTTAATAATATTCCGGCATCGGGTAAATCCATCAACCTTCCGTTTATCATGATTATTGAAGTTGAAAATAATGAGATGCGCAATCAATGGATTGAACTTGACTCAATGACTATGATGATGCAGATGGGAGCAATGCCCACGCCAGAAGCCGTTAACTGAATTACATCATAGACACCTTGCCCACAGCGATACAGGGCACTCTATTGTAGCAAGGATTTTTTCCTGCTGCAATTGCTCCTCTTATTTTGTGGGCGGGTTTTTCTTTGTATGCCACGATTAGTTATTTTTTTTCTGTGTAAGTTTTAAGTCCGTTAAAGAATTTTTTTATCCCGATGTCAGATTGTCTGCGTATCATCAAACTGTCAAGCAGCTTGCCAAACAAACCAAACCTGACTGTGTATTCCATTACCTGTTTTACCTTTGTTTGGTTGCCGACTTTTTCAAAACTGTAACTGTGTTTCAGTTTGTGAATGGGAAAAGAACATGCGGTCAATTCATAAGTGAGCGCCTCGTTTGGTTTGAACACTGTTACTTTTTCGTCAAACCAATTTTTGCCATCAAGCATCAGCACTTTTCTTTTTGCTCCAAGTCCTGTTTTCCCGGTTGAAACCAAAGTTGACTTCTTAACTGTCGGGTCATACTTGTCTAACATTTCAAGGTCTGTAAGAAGTTGCCAAACCTTTTCTGTGGTTGCATTGATTGTAATTTCGTTGTGAATAGTTGCCATGATGTTTGATTTTATATTTTGTTTATGAGGCAAATATAAACAACTACTTGCAATTGACAAGTAGTTGAATTACTTTTGTCGCATGGCTGCACAAAAAAGAAAGTCGGACTGTCCGATAAATTTTGCTTTGGAAGTTTTTGGAGATAAATGGACATTTTTAATTGTCCGTGATTTAATGTTTAAAGGCAAACATTACTACGGTGAGTTTTTGCAGATGGAAGAAAAGATTGCAACAAATATTCTTGCTGATAGATTGGCGTTGCTTGAAGAAGCAGGAATTGTCAGCCGAACCATTGATGAAGCACACAACTCAAAGAAAATTTACAAACTAACAGAGAAAGGAATTGACTTGTTGCCTGTCTTAACCGATGTCATTTTGTGGTCTGCGAAATACGATAAGGAAACTGCTGCTGATGTCAAGTTTGTCCGCAAAGCAAAGAAAGATAGAGAAGGTCTGTTCGCTGAAATTGTCAGTCAGTTGAAATAGCACTGCCCCCAATGTCAACCCGAAAGTTTGGAGTTAGCAGTGTCCAAATAGCATTGCCGATAGCGCCAATCCGTGAAAAAAAAACTCTATAACTCACACCATATATGTAATTAATCACTGGTGCTGTATTTTTATTTACATCCCGATAGCTATCGGACCAAATATAATAAAGTGAACTACATAACAGGAAACGAGATAAATCAAAGGCCGTTTGATACAGCATGCACAGGTGAGGACACCTGCGGTAGCGCTTGCCGGGAGCGGTGTGATGTGAAAAGAGTTGCCATTGAAAATCTAAACCTTTTTATATTTGACTTTTGGCTCGGCAAGTTGACGCGCAGAAGTAGCAGCGTAATTTTTAACTGGTTTTTTAAGCACAGGTATAGTGTCAACTGAAAAAAATTTTCCGAGAAAATCTGAAACATGAAACACTGTATCACAATCATCAAACATAAGTCCCATTCCCGTAAGGGTTTTGTACCTGCGCTTTTGTGCCGTTGTCAGCTTTTCAATTTCAGGAAATTTTTCAATTGGTAAACTGATAGTTCTTCCATCCATGAGATGTAATACAATTTTGCCTGAGGGGAAATTAACTTCTTTAATAAGTGGTATTGTATCGCTATAACCTATTGCTTTATTCATTTTTCTTAATCGCTTTTACATTTTTATAAAGATAAAACAAATCAAGTTGCGATTCAACATCAGCGATGTTTTCCCGCAGCATTTTTTCAATCTCTCTGATTTCTTTGGCACTGAATCCAATATTGTATTCCAATTCTATTTCTGGTTCAATCCAAAATTTACAAATGCGCTCCAAATCTCTTTTTTTATCTGTAGCATGCACATGTCTTCTATTTTCATTGACATCACTTGAAAAAACAAAAAATACATTTTAAAAAAATCAATAATTTGCCCATTGCACAAACTTAAAAAATTAAAAACGACACTCTGTTCTAATACGGGGCTGTATTTATATTTACAAGCATCAAATATAATAAAGTGAAATACATAACAGGAACGGGATAAATCAAAGGCCGTTTGCTGTCGCACGCGCAGGTGAGGCCGCCTGCGGTAGCTTTGGAAGAGCAGAAGATTATTTATACATTTCAAGGGCAAACTGAACATTTGAATTTTCTGTCTCAATCAATTTGGCCAAGAGGTCTAGCGACCTTTTTGAATTAATTGCTTTTAACGCATGAACACATTTTCGCAATGTTGATTCATTTTCGTCATCAAATTTTCTATAAGTCTCCTGATCCAATGCAATTCTCAAAAGAGAATCACAAAATCTATCATCCTTTAAGATAATGATTATGTCTACAAGATCTTCATGTTCTTCATGCCAAGTGTCAAGCATTATTTTGTAAATCTTATCCGAGTAGTCTTGGTCTAAACCGTCACGAAACGATGCCCCTATACAAAAAGATAATTTTTCAACATCCTTGTCAGCAATTGCTGAATCCAGCATTTGAAGAATATCATACTTGTATTGTTTATGGCTGTCCCAGAAGATGCTTAGTACATCTTGTCGGCCAAATTGACGTGTCTTAGCATGAAGATAATTTGAGTATATATCTGACAGTTTTATAGTCATGAACAGATGTCTGAATTTGAAATGTCTGCTAACGCCAGTCTTCCGCTTAGGCGAGACAGGCAGTGAAAAAACTCCATATAACTTATACCATATATGTATTTAATCACAGTTGGCGGTATTTATATATACAAGCATCAAATATAACAAAGTGAACTACATAACAGGAGCAAGGTAAATCAAAGGCCGTTTGCTGGAACACGCACAGGGGAGGACATCTGCGGTAGCATTTGAACCGAGCGAGGATAAACCCCATGATGGTGCGAGCTTGTAGCTCATTACGCTCCCGCAAATTGATGATTCCATCATTTTTATTTTTCATTTAATTCCTGTTAAAAATTATCATGTCGTTTAATCGCTGGGGCGGGGATGTAGCTCGTTTCTCTCCCGGAACGAGCTACAAGCTCGCACTATCAGGCGAAACGAATGATTTGCTTCCTCTCCTTACCTTGCTTTTTGTTTTGTTAATTGCATTAGCAGGCAGAGGCGGTATATCAAAAAGCAGTATTTCCATACTCTTTTTAGCTGTTGTTTTTGATGAGGGTTTCATAGGCTTCATTTTTATACGATAGATTAAAGTTCAATTTTCAATCAAAGCATAAGTAACAACAGAATCGTTCATCGAACTTATAAGTAATTTATTCTGATAAAAGATTTTGTACAGAATGCTATATTGCAAATTGCCAACTATTACATTACCAATAAAGAATCGTAAATCTTCAACTATAAAGTTGGGTGTTGCAAATTTATAAGAAGCCACCAATCCAATGTCACTTTCAACTACAGAAATAATTTTACTTTTCACCAGTTCCGTTTCTATTAAAATTGTTTCTGTGTTGTATAATGGGAAAAGCAAATTATTGTTTTGAATATCACTGAATTGAATTTTTTCTTTTGTTTTATTATCCACCTTTATTTCAATAAAACTTTTTCTGTTATCGGAAAGTCCAGTGATTTCTAACATGCTATTGAAGTTTCTCCATGACTTATAATCGGGATGGTTTAATACTTTAAATAAATCACTGTCGAATAATCCTAATTCAATATTTGTTCTTGCCTTTTTAGCTGCACATTGCAGGTTTTGCCACAATTCATTATCAACGCATCCTTTTACAATGGTAGTCCCGCATCCCCGTAAACTTAATTTGACTTTGACCACTTGATAATAAACACTTCATTAAACGTTTTGCTTTATTACCGAAAGTATCTCATTAACTGTAGTAAACCATTTCTCAATATTTTTTTCGAACCGTGCCCGCTTTACCACAACAATCTGACTTGCCCCCTTATCATAATTTCCATAAGCTTGAACATATTTCATATTTTGAGGAAAATTCATTTTAATATTTTTCAAATAGTGTGTAGCCCAAGTTTCATAACCGGTTAACATGATAATATATTTCGGCTGTACCACTTCAATCTCTTGTTGGAAAAGTTTTATTGAGAACTCACGCTGACATTCCCATTCAAAATTATCGGGGTTACTATTTTCGTTCGACATTTTTGTTGGGGTTATTTTTGCAAGGTTTGACCAAATCATGCTTTTGCACCAATCACTTTTATTCAGCCAGCTACCGGGTTTACTGTAATCTTCCATTTCTTGATTATCAATTTTATCCCGTCTTGCATTATTGGTGTTAATCAACAAATAACTTACGTTCCAAAAGAAATTACTCATCTTCCATTCTTTCCAGTTTTTATTAACCCAATCAAGTGGATTCTCCTGCTCTTTATCAATGGTATTTGAATATCTTCTTGCTTCTTCAGTTAATTTAACGGCATCATCATTAATATTAAATTCAGGTTTCCAACTATTTGTAGCCTGCCCATAAATTAAAAACTTAATTTCCATCTTCTTATCGTTACCGCACGAAGGATAAAATAAATCGTATTTTTTTTTATGATATTTTTCCTTTCCTTTTAAAATGTTTTTAGAAAACTCTTCAATTTGAGTTTTAAATAGTTCGTCATAGTCTTTGGAAAAGACAGAATAATCTTTCTCTTTCATATTTTAATTCATTAGACATTTTGAATGATGATACAAAGGCGGTATATCAAAAAGAAGTATTTCTGTACTCTTTTTAGATTTTGTTTTAACACTCCGCGCCTTGAGCTTGTCGAAGGGTGATTTCATTTCCTTTATTTTGAATTGTCTTTATTAATGTCTTTGGTTGTAATATCGAAGGGCAAAACGGGTTTTCCAAATTCAGTATAGTTTTTTGATAATTGGGGTAGTTTATCATGTTCACCATTAATTAAAGCTTCTTTCTTTTTTCTACTCCAACCTTGCACTTGTTTTTCTCTATAAAATGCTTCGTCAATTCTTTGGAATTCTTCAAAATAAACTAATTCAACAGGGAGATGCTTTTTTGTAAAATTGGCTCCTTCACAATTTTGATGCTGCTGTAGTCTAAGTTCCAAATCTTTAGTGCTCCCTACATAATATGCTCCATTGGAGCATTTTAAAATATACATGTATCCTGTCATTTCGGTAAATTATTAGTTTTTGTTTACCCAATTTCATTTCGACAAGCTCAATGAACAGTGTACTCCACCCCCTTCGGACATTGAGCTTGCCGAAATGTCGAAGGGGGATTTCGTTTCAAACATCATTCGTTTCGACAAGCTCAACGAACGGTGTTCTATACCTACCAATGTACCCAATCACTTGCTTCATCAGAATAACTAAATTTTAAATTCTTCGCTTCACGCAATTGGAATATTTTTTCTTCAAGAATTTTATACCCTTCGAAACGATTTTCTTCATAGGCGTTTCCTTTGCTTCTCTGTATCTGCTTATCATTTCTTCAATATCTTCATCAGACCATTTGAACAATAACGAAATGTTCTCTTCTCTCTTTTTTACAAGTTCCTGTAAAAGACTTTTTTGTTTCATTTTCCTTCCACAATTTTTATTTCATCTTCGGTTAATTCATACAACTCATAAACTATTTCATCTATCCTGTTTTCGTAATAACCATTCTTACTTTCAAGACAATGAATCCCAAGTCTGCTCTTCATTATATTGTTTTACTTCAATAGCTTCATCATAAATCAGGTATTTATAATAATGGACTTTCGCTGCTTCTTTAAATCCTGTTTCTTCTGCACCACGATAAAGTTCGAAATAGTAGCTTCTCAACTCATTCAGTTTATCGAAACTGAGTTTACTAAGCTTTTGAATATTATCTTCTTTTTCAGAAGATAATTTTTCCATCGTTTTTTCGAAGTGTGTTTTCATCATTTAGCCTCCACAATTTTTATTTCATCTTCGGTTAAATCATACAACTCATAAACAATTTCATTTACCCTGTTTTCACAATAATCAATCTTGCCTTCCAGTTGCGAGATTTTTGTTTGCAGTTTTGTTTCTGATTTTTCCTGGTTGAGTTGGAGGAGTTGTTGAGTAAGTTTTACAATTTCATCATGGCTTTTCTTTTCAAAGGCGTTTTTGAAATCTATTACTTTAATAGGAAGTTTGGATACATACATTGGTTTATACTCAAAATATCCGCCTTGTTTTGAAGATGATATTTTTGGCATTATATAATCAACACATTTGGAATTCATAAGGGCAAATAAATAAAGGTCAGTTGTTGGAACAATAGATGTCTTATCGTTTGAATAGAAACAATTTGTATCGTATGTATATGATGCTGACTTAACAATGGCGGGAATGATAATTTTGGGTTTTTCAAATTCACTATAATAGTCACAGGCTCTTAGCTCCCACCAATAATCTCCCTGGTCAAATCTTTTTTTTCCTGCATCTTCAAACAGCATTAAATGATTTGCAATTGCCGTATAATTTTCATGAAGCCACTTCCATTGATTCTTAGGGTTGTTTCCTTTTTCATTTGTAAACCCTTTTGGAAAAAATATTAAATACTTATAGCTTGGCAGTGGCTGATTTCGTTTAATATCTCTACCACCCAAAAATGGTTTGATTACATCTACACTTCTTATATCTTCTTTAATTAATCTTTCTTTAGTTGGTTCATCAATAACAAATGCTTCGTTCAATCCTGTTTTAATTCCATAATAAATTTTCTTCTTTACATATTCCCCTAAAGGAATTCCTGCTTCTTCTAATTTCTTTAATAATTTTTGCTCTGTTTCATTAGCAAGATTCCAACCGCTATCATCCAGTGAGTCTTTTTTAGCATAATCATATTCTTGTTCAACATATTTTTCGAGCGAACTGAACCCAAGGGTTTTAGCAATGGTGAGTTTAAATATTTTATTGATTTTATCGGCTTTGCCTGCAATTAAAATACATGGGTATGTTGTAGCTGTTTCAAACACAGGTAAATCTCCAAAGTCAATAATTTCATGAATAGTTTGTTGCTTTAAATATTTACGTAAAGGTTCGCCATAGTTTGCCCGCATCCATTTGTTGGCTACAATTACTCCGTATATTCCATCTGGCTTTAATAATTGAATGCTTTTTTCAATAAAGTAACTATACAAGTCAGCCATTCCATGAAAAACCCTGTATTTATTTTGAAAATAAAGTTTTTGTAATCCTAACAATTCCTGTCTTACATAAGGCGGGTTTCCAATCACAATATCAAAACCGATATTGCCATAAGGTACTTTAGGTTCTTCTACTTTGTCAATGTAATCGCGCACGGTATAATCTAATTGCTCCTCTGCCTCCATAACATTTTTAAGCGCACGTTTTAATTTCTTAATAGGTTCAATCTTAGAAAGAGAAATATTAAACACTTCAGGAAATGCTCTTTGCCAATTAAATGGTTTTACTTTTTTCTCGTCACCAAAATCTATTTGCCCATCATAAAAATCTGTATCAACCAAACTATTCCCATCCTTAATATTATTATCAAGTGTTGGCAAAACTCTTTCGTTAAATAAGCGCAATTGGTTTTCGATGCTTGCCTGTGTTTCGCCTTCCATACATTTTAAAAGCAAGCTCAACTTGGTTACTTCTACTGCATTTACATCAATGTCAACTCCGTATATGTTGTTGAGCAAAATTTGTTTCTTCAGTGAAGTGGTTAATGCACCCGTAGCTGTAAGGGCTTTGTCTTTTTTTGCTGCGGTGGGGTTGCTTATGTAATAATCTAAATGATGCTTTAATAAATAATCATAAGCGCCAATTAAAAAACTTCCGCTGCCACAGGCAGGGTCAACAATTTTTATTTTGGTTATTGTGTTCGGTGCTTTGTTTTCAATCAGTTTACCAACCGTGTTTTTTACAATATATTCAACCACATACTGCGGGGTGTAATATACACCGCCTGCTTTGCGCACTTCAGGCTTTTCTTCAATATGCGCACGGTGGGCTTTGTCAATTTTTATTTGCTTGCCGAGAAACTGTTCGTAAGCAGTGCCCAATATTTCAACAGGCATAACTGCAAACGCATACGGGCTTGGGAAATACAATTCGGTAATTATGTTTTTGATAACCTTGTTATCAATCACTAAGTCTTTGCTGATTTTATCTTTCTTAAAATCAAAAAGACCGGAGTTGTATTTTTCATCGGCAACTTTAAAAACATTAAAAAGGTTCTGATAATAGTTGCCTTGCTTTATGCAATGGCGCAGGTTGTCTTCGGGTTCAATATCGCGGTCTTCGGCAATGCGTAGAAAAATAATGCGGTCAATAGTTTGCTGAACCACAAAGTTGATTTCATCCTCCTCAAGATTTTTATTGTTCCAGCTTATTGAAGTTGCTAGGTAGGTGCGCCAGTTGTCTAACGATTGCAAAAAATCTTTGTCAACCGTTGTGGTTCCTTTTTTGTTTGCGCTGCCTTCAATAAATTTATCGAAGCTGCCTTTAAGCACGCGCTCTTTACTAAAGGTATCCCATATAAAATCAAACTCTTTCTCTTTAATGTAATCGCGAAAGGTTAAATAGTTAATTCTTGCTACACCGGCTTTATCATCAGGCTTTGGTTTCTTAGTGCAATCGTAAATGGCAAATTCTTCAAAGTCGGTAACGATGCTTATAGCAAGCTTTGCGCTCCATCCATACCTGCGCACCTGGAATGCAGGCAGTATATCATCTTTAATGGCAGTGCTCGGTTTCTTTGCTTCCACAAAGAAAAGACGCTTGCCTCCCGCAAGGCGAAATGAATAGTCGGGCGCTTTGGTGGTCTTGCCTATTTTTACACGGTCCTCATGTATTACTTCGCGATAACTTTCGGCATTGCCATTTTCATTATCAACATCCCAGCCTAATGCTTTAAAAAACGGGTCAATGAAATCGCGTCTTGTCTGCGTTTCGTTGTAGTCAGATTTTTTATATGAATGATATTGCTCTTCAAATCTTTCGACTAAGGCTGCAATTTCGCTGTATGCTTTTTCTTTCGGAGTCATTTACAGTTGAGTTGCAGCAAATGTAAAATTTAATGGATGCAAATTGGTTGGTGGTAAATATTCTTAATTAACAAAAGCAAACATTGCATGCTATAAAAAAGGGAGGCCATCAAACATCCGTTACCATTCTTAATAAAAAACTTTCAAAATCTTCTATTTCAAAATTTTGATTTTTTTCAAAATAAATAGTTTAGCCGCGTTTTATTGAAATCAAATTTTAAAGAAAACATTTAATCTCTGTGGGTGCATATATATTAGTGGTTATAATATGCTTATGTTTTTTACCAGCTTACATTAATCAGAAGCGATGATATTATCTTTCGATAAAAACAGGTTTTAAAATAAATCTATTTAGAATAAGATTACAACAATTTATGCGAGAGATGTTTAATTAGAAGCTAAATTACTTCCACGGAAATTTCACTGATATACCGGTTCATACATTTTACTTTTAATAAATGCACTGATGTCTTTTGGTTTTTCAATGCCTGCCAATCCTTTTTCAAAAATATTTTCGGCAACGCTAACGGCTACCTTAAACGATACTTCTTGTATATTGGCAACATGCGGGTAGATTAAGCCCTTTGCAAAATCTTCATCAGTAACCTGTGCTGCAACTGCTTCGGCAGCGGTAACAAACATTTCATCTGTAACTCTTTTTGCTTCGGTTGCAAATACTGCCAAACCCAAAGCCGGGAAAATAAAAACATTATTACCCTGGCCGGGTGTATATGTTTTGCCCTGGTAGGTTACAGGTGCAAAAGGGCTTCCGCTTGCAAAGATAGCTTTGCCCTTGCTCCATGTATAAGCCTGCTCAGCCGTACATTCAGAATGTGATGATGGATTGGAGTAGGGGAATATAACAGGGCGCTCATTTACCTTACTCATGTTTTCAATAACTTGTTGAGTAAACGCACCGCCAACGGTGCTTACACCAATAATAGCTGTTGGTTTTAGTTTAAGAATGGTTGCAGCAAAATCATTTGAAGGTCCACCTTCGTGCGCAAATGGTTTTTGATATTCAGCCAAATCAGTTCTTGATTTCACAAGTAAACCATTCACATCAAACATCAACACACGTTCGTAAGCTTGCTCTTTGCTTAGTCCATCACTTATAAATTTATGAACCAGCATATCAGCAATGCCAAAAGCTGCTGCACCTGCCCCGAGGAACAGAATTTTTTCTTCAATGAATGGCTTGCCCGAAAAACGGTTTGACGTAATAATGCCGGCAGTGGCTATGGCTGCCGTGCCCTGTATGTCATCATTATAAGTACAAACCTTATCACGATACTTATCAAGAATACGAATGGCATCAACACCCGGAAAGTCTTCCCACTGAATGCAGATTTTTGGAAACACTTCTGTTACCGCTGTTACAAATTCTTCAACAAAGTCATCAAATTCAGGTCCTCTTATTCTCTTTTTCCTAAGGCCGGGATAAAGCGGGTCGTTTAAAAATTCTTCATTGTTAGTTCCCACATCCAACATAACAGGAAGCGTATGTTCAGGAGGCACGCCTGCACAAGCGGTATATAAAACCAATTTGCCGATTGGAATTCCCATTCCGCAAATTCCCAGGTCGCCCAATCCCAATATCCGGCCACCATCGGTAACCACTGTAAACCTCACATCTTCAACCGGCCAGTTTCTTAGTATCTCCCTGATGTTACCTTTTTGTTCAATGGATATAAACAAACCTCTTGGCTTTCGTGCAATATGACCAAAACGCTGACATGCCTCGCCAACTGTGGGCGTATATACCAACGGCAGAAATTTTGCAGGGTCGCTTATTATGGTCTTGAAGAATAATGTTTCATTACTATCAAGAAGGTTGGAGAGATAAATATATTTATTGATTGGAGATTCAACACTTTCTAATTGCTCATTCACTCTCATGATTTGAGTTTCTATGGTTTCAATTGCATCAGGCAATATACCCAGTAAACCATATTTCTTTCTTTCTTCCATTGTGAATGCAGTACCCTTGTTATTTCGGGGGTCGCGCAGTAATCTATAGCCGGTGTTTTCCATTGTATTTTGTTTTTTGTATTTGATAATTCAGAGCATGTTTAAATTTTATTCTCTGCATTTTTATATGTCGTCCCTACGGGACTTTAGTGCAGTGACCTTATTTGTTTTACCAATATGTCGTGCCTATGGCACGTAATATCAATTTCAGTATTCAACAGGTTTAAAAATATACCTTTCATCATATTCAATCTCAAACGCATTTAGAAATTGAATATATTCCTCTATGAAAGTTTTTTTCCTATGGTGTTCTTCCTGCCTTTGGATATACTTTATTACCTGTGGCACTTGTGATTTGCTATATGAAAATGCTCCATATCCTTCCTGCCATGAAAACTTACCAGGTATAAGTTTCTTTTCATTTATCCATTTAGAAGAATCTCCTTTTACCTGTTGCATCAGGACAGACAATGATTGGTCAGGTCTCATTCCAAAGAAAACATGCACATGGTCGGGCATACCATTTATTGCAAGTAGTTTGTGTTTATAATTTTGGATAATGCCTGTTATGTATTTATACAGTTCATCTTGCCATTGTTTTCCAATAATGCTTTCCCGGTTTTGAACCGCAAAAATTGCTTGTATGTGTATTTGTGTGTAGGTGTTTGCCATGGATAATTATATTTAATCCCTAACGGGATAACTGTTGTTCGTTTACTTTTTTTCTACCGATATTAAGTCCCTACGGGACTGCTGTTATCTTGTTTACTTTTTTTCTACCGATATTAAGTCCCTACGGGACTGCTGTTATCTCGATTGCTTTTTTTCTACCGATATTAAATCCCTACGGAACTGCTGTTATCTTGTTTGCTTTTTTTCTACCGATATTAAGTCCCTATGGGACTGCTGATATAATGTTTTTTATAAAAATTTAAAATATCATCTTAATTATATTTTCTAAATATTTACGTGATAAAGAGTACCCATAAAATAGTTAGCACCGGCCCAAGCAATCCATAAATTATTCCATTTAATCTGAAATCTTTTTGTTCGAGAAAACCGGTGTTGAATACAATTGAATTGGAAGGACTTGATGCCAACAACATTAAAGCAGATGATGATGAGAGCGCGATAATCAAAGCAACCTCTAACTTATGTCCAGGTAAGATTGCCATACATATAGGAACCATTAAAGTAGTTGCTGTTGAATTGGTCATAACGTTGGCCAATATCATTGCGAGGAAACCAAAAATGGAAAGCAACAGGATACTGTTCAATTGCAAGGCAATGAGCATCTCGGCATAGTGTTTTAAGATGCCGGTATGGTCAAGTGCAAGACCGAGTGCCAAGCCTCCGGCAACCAATAAGAGTGTGTCCCAACCTAATGTTTGAATATCTTTCCCGGTAAGCACACCTGTTAGCGTAAGCACCACCAATGGAACAGCACATACGGCAGGCGCTTTTATTCCATGCAATGAACTTGTAACCCATAGACCAATAGTTACAAGTATTACACCGATAACTATATTGCGGTTAAGTGTTGCTTCTTTTGAAACATCAGTTTCCAGGTCATCAAGAAAAGCGATTGAAATAGGAGTAGTATCTTTTATGTAAACCTTAATCAATGCGAAACAACAAACTGCAGTTACAATCAATGCAAGTGGCACTCCGTAAATCATCCAGTCTAAGAACTCAACAGTAATACCGGCATTGTGCAAAACACCAACAGCTATGGCATTTGCAGGCGTGCCAACAATGGTTGCCATGCCACCTGTGGTTGAAGCCAATGGAATACCCAACAATAATGCTTTGGCTACTCCTGAATTTTTATCGAGTGTTTTAAGCAATGGCATTAAGGCTGCTAACACCATAGTTGTAGTAGCGGTATTAGATAACAGCATAGAAGCTAACATGGTTGTTGCCATTAATCCTATCAATAATTTTCGTGGATTTGTTCCTGCAACTTTAAGTGTAAACTTGAAAAGCGCTTCGTCTAACTTTGTTTTTGCCATTGCCTTTGCAAGAAAAAAACCTCCGAGTAAAAGCCATATAATACTGTCGGAAAATGTATGCACATAATGCGAAACGTCTTCGGGCGCTGAATTAAAATTCTTATTGCCAAGTGCGAATACGAGGAATGCTATGATGAAAAGACTAACAGCAAATGCAGGTATAGCCTCCGTTATCCATAAGCCCATGGCAAAGAACAACAGGAAAATTACATATACCTGTGAGTCATTGAAACCAGGTTCTTTAAGAAGAAGTGTAATTACAAATGCAACTGCAAATGATAACAGAAATGACAGAATGGATTTGCGCCTTTCTTTATTGTGGTCAATTACTTTTTCTGTCATGATAGTTCAGTCATATTATAACCATGGGGTTTTGCAGCTTTCTACAAGATTGACAATTGCAAACGAGCTTGGTATATCTGTACGTTACCACTTAAACTATACCTGTCAAGAACGCCATAGCCGTAAATAAACTCCAATCGAACAACCTTTGACATGTACCAGTTAACCATTGGAGTTACACGCCAGAATTTACCACCATGAATAGAGCCATCATCTAAATTCAAACTTGAAAGACGGACAACAGCTTCCCATTCGCCCCAGCCACCTTTAAATACTGATTTTTTCCCGCTAACAAATGCGAATACATTTCCTGTGGTATTATAAGGACGCTTACCTCCGGTAAATAAATAACCGACAAACACATCACCACCATAAAATTTATGTTCTTCAAAATCTTTTGATTTAAAGTCATGCATCATAACTTCTGAACCGATGAGCAGACTTCCGTTACTATAGAAAAATTCAGCTCCTATATGAGTGGAATAATCTGATTGAAAAGAGCCCGTATTAATTATCTGTGGAGCAGGATTAGATTCGGGTCGCGATTTTAAAGTAATTTTTCCATCCAACGGTTTACCATAGCGGAGATTGGCTGCAATATGTACTACAGTGTTTTTTTCTTTATTATAAAAAGGCAACCAGCCGATGCGTGCATCGCATTGCCATTTGTAAGTTGAAAAACTTTGTCCTTTACTAAGTACATCATTATAGTAACCAAGGTTCCAGAATACTTTTGATTTGGGCAGCATACCAAACCATTTTATGCCATCTGATAAAATCGGAATAACATCCAGTGCCATCTGTCTTTCTGCAAGCCATATAGAATGCGCATTCATAACCTTCACCATTGAATAACCTTCTTTGGTACGGCCAATAAAAATATGTCCAAACAACTCAGGCACTCCAATGGTGAGTCCACTTTCCCTTACCATCCATACCTTATCATCACCATCATACATATACGCAAACTTCCATGTGAGGGTTCTTTTGGTTTTAAATGCTCCACTGAACAAAACTCTGAAATCCCTTGTTTCTACCTTAGGATTGAAAACTAACCCGGCTGAATCCATCTGCTGTTTAAACACCTTACTTTGGTTAAATGTAACACCCTCCGCAATATACCCAAGTCCAACTTTAAAGGTTGAATAAGAACCATCAAATTCATTTGGCGGCAGTTTTTTTGTCATTGAATCTCCTGGGAGAATATTAAGAGTCAAACCTTCAGTGCCATCAGGAACCGTTTTTTTCTCTTCCTGGCTATAGGATAGGTAAGGCAAAATAAGCAGAACAATCAGGAGAGGAAAGAGAGACATAGTCTTGCCAAATCCTGCAACCATTGAATTTGCCTGGGTTTCCCGGAGAAAAGAAACACTATAATTTATTGATTTTTTTATTGTTCTCATTGATTCTAAATTCTCTTTTAAAAAAAATTACCTCGTTTCCTGAATGAGACAACGAGGTAATTTTATACTGAACTATTTTTATTTAAAATATACCAAGTGGCGATACAAAACCAATTGCAAATCTTCCTGTATTTTTATCTTTAACACCTAAACGGCTTTGTGCATAATCGGAATACTGATATGACCGTCCAACATAGTTAACGTAGAAACGTAGATTCAGATCTTTAAAGGGATAGTATTCAAATGTTGGAATAAAGCCATAAGTTGTTCGGATATGGTGATCAAAACCGGGATAATTCTCATCAACATTATCTTGCCAGTTTGCCAAATCTATCATTACCACTAATGCAAGATTTACTTTTTCATTTACCCTGTAATTCAGATGTATCCAATGACTGTTATACTGAGTTTTTTCAAGAGCATACGGGTAGTTAACCGATGTGTCGGGGGCATTATTAACTTGTTCGCTTATTATTCCTGAGCGGTCCAAATCTTCCTGGCTCCAGTTAAAGTCATATTCAACTTTAAATTTACCAAGATTCAACTGGTTACCTAAGGAAAGATAGCTCATACCTGCAGCCTGATCTTTTGCAATATTTTTTGCTTCATTATGAAAAGCATAAGCCCATATCGTATTAAATTTACCATTAAAAAAACTACCTCGCCAGTTAACTACTGCTGCCAGCGGTACTTTCGATTCTTCAAAATTGGGTTGCGCCCCATATAATTCAGAGAATGTTTTTGTTCTTGAATCCAGTATCTGAATCGTAGCCTGGTGATTGCTGTTTATCTTATAACTTGCCCCAACACCAGATAAAAAATTATCGGCATATTCAATGATGTCTGAATACTCATAGATATCTATAGGATTGGCATCGAATTCATATCCTCCCCAGTCAGCACACATCTTACCTGCCGTGATACTGAATTTATCAGTTGCGTCCACCCTGATAAAGGCCAGGTCAACAGAGCGACTCAGGTTATCAACCGACTCTGAGGTTTGTGCACGTGTGTAACGGTCGCGGAAACGAAAGTAAACTTTGTCATGAACCTTGCCTTTAAGCTCTAATCTGAATTGCTCATTAGCGAAACGTGAACCCGTGAATTCACCGTCTGTGAATTCATTACGCAGGGCAAAACGCATGTTAGCAATCATGCTCATATTTTTGAGAAGCGTTTGCTTTGTTTCCGGTATGAGTGTTTTGTAAAAAGTAGTATCACCAGCCTGTGGTTCTATTATTTGCGCCATTAATACTGTGGGCAATAACAGAATTGCAAGTAGCCATATTTTATTATTGATTCGTTTCATAATTTGTTTTAGTTTAAATTAATACTCAAGAAACATTTTCTGTAAATCTGCTCTGCTGGGTTTAGTGAGCAATGCTAGCATTAAAAGTACCCGAGCTTTCTGGGGGTTAAGTTCCATGGAAGACACGCTGCCATATTCCTCATCATTCACCTCACCGTGAAGCAGGACGGTTCCAACAGGTACGCGTGATGCTCTTACAACCGCTATTCCTGCTTTAGTTGCTTTTTTCATCGCCTCTAACGTTGCGGCATTCATATTACCGTCACCTACTCCGGCAATCACAATTCCTTTTGCACCTGCTTTAACCATAATATCAATCAGGTCCGGTGACATATCTGCACAGCCATAAACAATGTCAACGCGTGGCAATTCTTTCACACCTGTAATAGAGAATTTACTTGATGTAGTATTCAATCCGTGTGGTTTATGGAAAAACTGAACATCACCGAAACTAACACTTCCGATCGCGCCTTCTTCTGGTGACTGGAAAGTCTGAACCGGGGTAGTCATCATTTTTTTAACATTGTGAGCCGAATGAATTTCGTCATTCATCACCACCATCACACCGTACCCTCTGGCTTTGGGGCTGGCAGCAACAGCAACAGCGTTATACAGGTTCAAAGGACCTTCTGCGCTTAATGCAGTAGAAGGGCGCATGGAACCGGTGAGCACAACCGGCTTATCACTTTTTACAACGAGGTTCAGGAAATAAGCAGTTTCTTCCTGTGTATCGGTTCCGTGTGTAACAACTATACCATCCACATCAGCAGATGCCAAAAGTTCGTTGATACGGTTTGCAAGAGTGATCCAAACGGCAACACTCATATCCTGGGAACCCACGTTAGCGGTTTGTTCTCCTTTTAAGTTGGCTAACTTCCGGATATTCG
>JBDTRM010000218.1:0-69606 GCA_039931675.1 Bacteroidia bacterium
ATTTATTACAATTGTGTTCTGAATAAATTTTAAGGAACAGTTTTTGGTTGGCTTTTTCGTCATTGCGAGGAAAGAAGCATCAATTTTTTATATGAAAATAGGAATCATAGGTACACGCGGAATACCCAATTACTATGGCGGCTTAGAGCAGTTTGCCGAGCGGGTTTCTGTTTTGCTTGCCAAGCGTGGTTTCGAGGTTTATGTTTACAATCCCAAATATCATCCGTACCAGAAATCGGAATATATGGGCGTAAATGTTATACATAAATGGAGTCCTGAAAAACAAATAGGCACAGCAGGAAATTTTATTTACGACTACCTCTGCCTCAATGATGCCATCAAACGCGGATGCGATGTGGTGCTTGCCTGTGGATACACAACCATGTCAACCAGCTATTTCATTTCTCCTATTCACAAAACAAAATTGGTTACCAATATTGATGGCATGGAATGGTGGAGGAGTAAATTCAGTCCAACTATAAGAAAACTTACTAAGTGGTTTGAAAAAGTTGCCATTGAAAAATCTTATGCACTTATATCTGACAACAAAGGCATTGAAGAATATGTGGATGAGGCTTTTGGTTTGAAAAGTTATTTTATTCCTTATGGTGCAGATAAAAATGAAAAGATTGACGAAACGGTTTTAAAACAATTTGGCTTAGAGAAGTACAAATACAACATTATGATTTGCCGCCTCGAACCTGAAAATAATATTGAAATTATTTTAGATGGTGTTGCAAAATCAAAATCGGAAACGAAAATGTATATCGCTGCAGGCACCGATCATAAGTATGCGCAATACCTGATTGACAAATACAAGTCAACTCCAAAAATTGTTTTTATGGGATGGGTATCAGGCCAGGATTTATTGAATAACCTTCGGAACTTTTCAGCGCTTTATTTTCATGGGCACTCAGTTGGAGGGACCAACCCAAGCCTGCTCGAAGCAATGGCAGGCGGTGCTTTGATAAGTGCACATGGCAATAAATTTAACAAACATGTTTTGGGCACTGATGCATTTTACTTTATGAATGATGATGAAGTAGCCGCCATTTTAGATAACTATGAAAAGCTGAATGAACAGCGCAGCACTTTTGTAAAAGACAATATTGATAAAATTGATAACTTTTATAATTGGGAAAACATAACCGATATGTATGCAAAAATGTTTAAGGAAGTTGCAGACGGTAAAATGACTTACAAGGTTTAAGCGGGCAATTATTTTTTTTAGCATTATATTTTCCAAACATATTATGGAAACTGTAATCCTTTATAAGCATTAACATCAACCTTGGCAATGCTGCTACTATATTTTGAATTAATCACATCAATGTAATAGTTGGCAATTAATGCATAGCCGCGTTGATTAGGATGCACACCATCCAAACCGAATGCACCACCCTTTACAAACTCAGGTGTGTAAGTAACCCCATTAAAGAGGATACCGGTCTGAAATGTTTTGAAAAACGAATTAAAATCAGCAAAAGCCAAATCGAAATCGGTGGCTGTTTTTTTAATATAGTTATTATATTTTGTTGTATAATTTTTCACATTACTTACTTCATTGGCATCTAAAACATAATTAACCGGAATTGCTTTTTGTGATCCCCAGCCAGCACATTTAATTGAATCCTGCGGTATGGTAAGTATAATGTACTCTCCATTTTTTACCTGGCGCATTCCGCCTACGGGCGCATACTGAGCTGATAAATCCTGTACAACAAAGGGATTCGCACCCAACTGAAAACTAATAGCTGGTAAACCCGCTGCCTGTGCGGCAGTATTATAAACTGTATAAGCGGTATTCAATGCTGCCACATCATTTGCATCAGTTAATTCCAAACCTTTTGCAGGCACTGTTGTGAAATAAGGAATGTTGGTTACATCGGGTATATTACCAATTACACCTTTGGCTCCGTTGGCTGTCATTGCTCTCACAATGTTTACTATTGAAGAATCAAATAATGCTTCGGTAGTAATATCATTAGGATTAACACCGCCAACAATACCACTGCCACCACTTGTTGCATAACCTAAAACATCATTACTCCCAATCCATAAAGTAAAAAATGTAGGATTGCTATACAGGGCATCACTAACTACAGTGCTTGTGCCACCGGGATTAATATCACTTGCAAAACGTAAGTAAAAAGGGTTTACTGTATTACCCAAAACGCCAAGATCGTGTCGCAACAAATCAAATGATTTGGCACCGGGAACTCCCATGTTCTGATAATAAGTGCCATTAAAAATTGGAGTGTAAAATTCACTGTTAGGATCAGTTGGCGGAGCAATTAAGCCCGGTGCAAGACTTGAAGCGCCTTTGCAATCGGTTACATATTTTAAAATATATTTTGGCGTGGTGGCAAACAATCCTAATGAAGGTGCAGGGCTAACTCCATTGTCAACGTTGCTTCCGGTAAGAAATGGCGTTTCAAAAACTGATGCACCACCCACTGTTCTGAATTGCTGTGCAAGTATTGATGGATAAGCATTCTTTTGTCCTTCATAGCATAAAGCCCCGTCAGAGTAGCCTGCAGTTAATGAATTTCCCAGCGCTACATAGCTGGTAAAGTCTGCTGTGCCTGTTGCCGGCTTTACATCATCAAATGATGTTTTGCAAGAGTTGAAAAGAATAACCCCAGCTAACAGTAACCCTATATTTCGAATTGATTTTATCATATCTGCCTGAAATTTAAATTTTGCATTTTGTCACCCTGCGCTCACCCTAACCCGCCAAAAGGCGGGCACAGCCTGTTAATTGATTACCAGCTATAATTAATCCCAATACCTACAATGTGAACACGGGTTTTATAAAGCCCGTTAAAATTTTCCTGCACATAATTTCCTTTGCGCTCGCTTAAATTTTCATAAGCATAACTTACATCAAAAGAAAACTTTTCGTTCAACTTATAACTCGCCCCTACAGTCAATGCCTGTTTATCTGCATCGGGTAATTCCGGGCTTACATAATCATCCTGCACAGGCGACTGATCTAACGCTCCACCTATACGAACAGCAATTTTTGGTTTCAATTGATATTCAACCCCTGCGCGAATGGTTGTGGAATTTTTATAATTGCGACCATTATGCGAATTGAGTGAGGGATAATCAGGAAAATCAAAGTTGAGCGAATCGAAAACATCCCAACCTGTATAATCAAACTCAATTGTTGCCATTAATTTAGTTGTGATTTGGTAAGATGCACCAATGGTTAGCGATGATGGTAAGGCAAGACCCGAATTAAATGTTGTTGATTCTGGAACCTCTCCCGCAGCTATTAACGATGACGGAACATTACTAAAAGTAGCATCGCCATTATTTAAATCAACCTGCACTTTTGAATGATAATCTATTCCAACCCTGGCCTTTTCTCCTATCCTGGCAAAAACGCCAACGTTATACCCAAAGCCTGTTCCATTACCTTTTAATTCGGCCTGTATATCGTTATTGCCTGCCTGTTGAGCTTTGCGCACATCAGCGTTGCCGCTTGTAAATACAAAGCCTGCACCTACACCAATTTTATCGGTAATAAGATAACTTACCGTAGGTTGAAAATAAAATGTTTTCAAAGTAACTTCCTGCGAAACATAACGGCCTGTCCAGTCATCATCCCATTTAGTGCCTAAACCATAAGGCGTATTTATGCTCAAACCAACCGATATTTTTTCATTGATTTTGTAATTAGCATACAACTGTGGCGGATAAAAAATCTGATTTTTCATATCAACATTGCTGCCATAAGGATTTAGGTAACTTGAGGAGGGCATGATAAGAGCTGCACCAAAAATGATAGAATTTTTATCCATAAAAGCCATAGAGCCCGGATTAAAAAAAACACCTGAAGCATCTTTACACACGCCTGAATATGCGCCACCCATCGCGGTGCCTTTTATACTTTGTGTGTTAATCTGGAATCCACCGGCATGCACAATTAAGGGCAATGACAGCAGCAACAAAAAACCTGTTTTCTTAATTTTCATATAGCATATCAGTTAAGGATTATTTAATACCAATGCTTACTAAACTTGTAACACTTTTGGTATAAAAGAAATTTGCAATTATAATTTGACAAGTAAATGGAGTGAGGGATTCTTAAATGTTTAGCATTGGCTAAAAGTAGAAAAAAATCATTTCTGTGGTATGTTTTGCAAAATCTTTTCAATTGAATAAATAACTTCCGCTGTAAGCGATGAAACCACCTTTAATGACTGCATGTTTTCTTTTAACTGTTCTAATTTTGTTGCACCTAGAATTACCGTGGTCACATTTGGATTTTTTAAACACCATGCCAGTGCCAATTGCGAAAGCTCACATTTAATTTCTTTTGCAATTTTCTGAAGTTGCTCCACCTTTTTCATTTTATCATCCTGCATTTCTCTATCGCGCAGCCACTCCAAACCTTTAATTGCAAAGCGGGAATTTTTAGGAACTCCCTTATTGTACTTGCCTGTAAGCAATCCCGAACTTAATGGGCTGAAAGCAGTAATGCCCATTCCAATATTTTTAAAGATGGGGAGAAAATCAGACTCCATCCTTTGCCGTACAAACATATTGTACTGAGGTTGCTCCACTGTTGGACCAATTAAATGATTTTGTTTGGCAACTAAATGTGCTTCCATAATTTCGGCTGCACTCCATTCGCTCGTTCCCCAATAAAAAATTTTGCCTTGCTGCATCAGGTGATTCATTGCAAAAACCACTTCTTCCATCGGTGTGTTTTTATCAGCACGATGGCAGAGATACAAATCGAGATAATCCACCTGCATTCTTTTTAATGCAGCATCACATGCTTCCATAATATGTTTGCGCGATAAACCGCGTTGATTGGGCTTGCTTTTCTCGCCCATCAAACCAAAATAAACCTTGCTTGAAACAACGTAACTTGTACGATCCCATTTCGTTTTCTTTAAAACTTTTCCGACAACAATTTCAGCCTTGCCGTTTGCATAAACTTCGGCACTGTCAAAAAAATTGATGCCATTATCATAAGCATGAATCATTAATTTTTCAGAAAGTTTTTCATCTACGCTTTTGCCTATAGTAAGCCAACTGCCAAGCGAAAGTGCGCTGAGTTGTAATCCTGATTTGCCGAGATATCTGTATTCCATATTGATGATTTGGTAATTTGGTGATTCGTAATTCGTAGATAGGAACTTCAATTCGTATATTCGTAATCCCGATAGCTATCGGGACGTAATTCGCTGATATAATTTTAATCCAGGAACTCTGAATCATAAACCAGCGTTTCACCATTAATTGTAACTGTATATTGAAAATCTTTGTGAAGGCTGTAAGCACCGATGGTTCCATCTTTTCCCAAAGCAATAAAGCAAGCCTGTATGTCTTTGTAATTTTTATATTTTGATGCGATACGGTTAACAGCAATTTCACATGCTTCCTGCGGTGTTTTGCCGTTGCGCATATTTTCTACTATAACATGCGCACCTGCAACTTTTATAATGTATTCGCCTAACCCTGTGGCTGTGGCCGCACCCACTTCATTATCCACAAACATACCTGAGCCGATGTTAGCCGAATCGCCAACACGCCCGTGCATTTTATAGGCCCATCCGCTGGTGCTGCATGCGCCTGAAAGATTTCCTTTTTTATCCAATGCAATCATTCCTACCGTATCATGATTGTTTTTATCTATTTTAGGTGGAGTGTAGTTATTCAGCTTCTGCCATTTTTCCCATTCTGCTTTTGAAGCATCAGTAAGGAGGTTTTGTTTTTTGAAACCATTGCTTAATGCAAATTGCACAGCGCCTTCGCCTGCCAAATAAACATGTGGCGTTTTTTCCATTACTAACCTGGCAAGGCTTACCGGATGTAAAATACCTTCTACAAAAAAAACACCTCCTGCATTACCTTCTTCATTCATCACACAAGCATCGAGTGTAACATGCCCGTCACGGTCAGGATAACCGCCAATGCCTACACTGTGATTATTTTCATCAGCCTCTACAACTCTCACGCCTTCTATACACGCATCTAAAGCACTGCCTTTTTCTGAAATAGATTTCCATGCGGCTTCGTGGGGGGCTTTGCCGAAGTCCCAGGTGGAGAGTATTACAGGGCCTGAGTCGGTTTGAAGTCGGAGGTCGGAGGTTGGAAGTCGGAGGTTGGAGGTTTCTGACTTCTGGCTTCCGACCTCTGACCTCCCACTTGCAATTGCATCAAAGGCAGCTAATGAAGCTGCTGACGCAAGTGCCGATTGTTTTAAAAATTTTCTGCGTGTAAAGATTTTCATAATGCATGAGGTATGTTACAGGCTCAAAGAAAGTTTTTTTCGGTCAATGTTTAACTATTTTGATTCAGGAATCTGAGTTGCGAATTTATAAAACAAAAACCCACCCGATCTTTTTTCAGGATAGGTTCTTTTGTTGTTGCCAATTGCCTCTTGCTAAATGTCTCTTGCTTTCTTAACCCTTCACATCATCTGTCAAAGGCACAGCATCAAGCGCAAACTTTAAATCTTTAATATTTAATTGCAGGGTGGTTTTATTGTTATAATGGTTTTCTTCGATGTGATAGCAAATGTCAAAAGGGTCGCGTGAAATTATAGTGGGATAATGCTCGCCTAACTGAAATGCAATGGCATCATAAACATAATTTGAACCCGCTTTTAACAGTGAAAGCTTAAGGTGATTATTGCCAACCACACGTGAGTAACCGCTGTCGCGCACATCTTTGGTTCTGAAAACAGGATTCATATTACCGGGACCAAATGGTGCAAACTGTTTCAGTATTTTATAAAAGGATGGCGTTACGTCACTAAGTTCAATGTCTTCGTCTACTTCAATTTCTCTCACCAACATGCGCTCTTCAATGGTGCTGCATACTATGGTTTCAAACCTTACTTTGAATGCTTCCACATTTTCAACCTTCATAGTAAGACCGGCAGCATACATGTGTCCGCCAAACTGATCTAACAAATCAGCACATGCTTCAATGGCATTATAAATATCAAAATCTTTTACGCTGCGCGCGCTGCCCGAAACGTGCTCGTTGGTTTTTGTCATCACCACAGTAGGGCGGTAATATTTATCAGTTAATCGCGAAGCCACAATTCCGATTACACCTTTATGCCAGTCGGGATGAAAAACTACTGTTGATTTGCGATTTAAAAATGACTCATCGTTTTCAATTTGTGCCAATGCAGCCTCAGTAATACTGCTATCTAATTCTTTTCGCGAAATGTTGTGACCGTTAATTTCATCACCTTTAAAACGCGCAGCGTCCACATCTTTTGAGATAAGCAATTCAACAGCACGGTTGCCGCTTTCAATACGTCCGGCAGCATTGATACGCGGAGCTATAATAAAAACTACATCGCTGATGGTAAGGTCGCGCGAAACTTTTGAAAGGTCAATTAATGTTTTAATTCCATGACGCGGGTTGGTATTTATTTTCTTCAAACCAAAATGTGCAAGCACGCGGTTCTCTCCTTTTATTTCAA
The DNA here is from genome assembly GCA_039931675.1 of Bacteroidia bacterium. Taxonomy (GTDB): domain Bacteria; phylum Bacteroidota; class Bacteroidia; order AKYH767-A; family OLB10; genus JAEUTH01. The sequence continues at coordinate 7,463 of JBDTRM010000218.1, forward strand.
CAATATCGGCAGCTATGCTTATTGCAACTAAATCTAAATACTGTTCTAATTCACTGAAAGGAATTCCATTATTCTGTGCAATGGCTTGCGCCAATTTAAATCCTACACAACAACCTGTGAGTTCTTTATAGGGATATTCGCAATCGCTTCGTTTAGGATCAAGAATGGCATAAGCATCAGGTAATACTGCACTCGGGCGGTGGTGATCGCAAATAATAAAATCAATTCCATACTCATTTGCCTTCGCAACTTTATCATGGCCTTTAATGCCGCAGTCGAGCGCAATGATCAAACTGAAACCATTTTCTTTTGCGTATTCAACTCCCGCAAAGGAAAGTCCGTAACCCTCATGGTAACGGTCGGGGATATAAAACTCCACATTGGCAAATAAGCTTTTCAGGAAAAGGTACATTACCGACACTGCTGTGGTGCCATCCACATCATAATCACCAAAAACAAGAATTTTCTCTTTGTCGGCAAGGGCGCGATTTACGCGCTCCACGGCCTTGTCCATATCCTTCATCAAAAACGGATCGTGAAGCTGATCCAAAGCAGGGCGGAAGAAATTCTTAGCATCGTCAAACGTAGTAATGCCGCGTTGCACAAGCAATTTGCAAATTACAGGGTGCACCTTTAATTGTTCCTGCAGAGATAAAACCACCTGCTCATCATAATTTGTTTTTAGTACCCAACGGTGACTCATAGTTGATTTGCTTCATTGAAAAAGTGTAACCACAAACCTACATGATTTAAAAATTATTTCAAGATTTATTTTTATAATGTTAACAAAACAAAATAAAGCAAAAAATTATGCTTGCATTCTAAACAAACGGTTCAAGATCGCTGGCCGCTGTGATGATGTTGAAATTTGCAGGCATGTTTACTTTATGTTGGGTGATGATGCGTCCTGTTATAAGAACGGGCAATTGCAAATCGTGTGACAGCACATCGAAAAAGTTTTTAATCTTTTTAGGATTGAGGGCTGTAGTAACTGAGGTAAAAATATAATCGGGTTTGTAAGTGCGGACAATAATCTGCAAATCTTCCACAGGTAAATTCTGACCGAGGTACATGGTATGATGTCCCTGTGATCGAAAATAATAATTGGCAAACAGCAAACCTATTTCATGGCTTTCGCCTGAAGGTAAAAAGAGTAAATACTTTTTCTTTTCGGGCTTGTTATTGTTGTGATAGCCGAGGCGGTCGGTAGCAACAATAAGCTTGGAGCGAATCATGTTGGTGATAAAATGCTCGAAGGCAGGATTGACTGCACCACTCATCCACAGCACTCCAATATGATCAAGAAAAGGAAAAATAAGATTAGTCATGGTATCGGTTACACCATGCATGGTAAAGTTGTTGCGTATAATTTGCTCGAAACAAAATTCGTCTAAACGTAACATGCATCCGATCAATGAATGTATCTGGTAATAATGATCATCCTTATTATTGCTGAACTCAAGAATTATCTGATCTATTTCATTCTGCGACAACCGGGCAATTTTTGAAATCTTAATTCCATTCTTGTTAAGCAATGCAACATTGAGCAACGATTTTAAATCTTGGTCGTCATAATAACGGATGTTGGTTTGCGTGCGCTTAGGCTTTAAAAAGTCGTAGCGTTGCTCCCATATTCTCAGCGTGTGTGGTTTAATGCCTGTGAGGGCTTCCACGTCTTTTATTGAAAAATGATTCAAGTTATTTTTCCCTCCGTAATGTTGAACAAATTTTAAACGCCAAAGTTTAATAACCCTGGCGTTTGTTTTACTTTTAATAAAAATATCCTGAAGACCCTGTTTGCCTGATTTTATTTGACAAACGATTTGCTGGTTTGCTTTCCGTTTTCATCCTTAATCACCAACATATAAAGTCCGGGTGAGTAATGCGAAACATCAATTTTTTTAAACTCACTACCCGATATAGTTTTTTCATAAAGCTGTTGACCGAATGAGTTGTAAATAAACAGGTGCTCAATTGACGATGATTTATCTGATGTGATATTAAGATAGTCAATCACAGGATTTGGAAAAACTGATAGGCTGTTATCCTGAGATTGATCGGCAATTCCCGTTGGGCAGTCGGAAGTTACAATGTACGTGAGCGTATCGCCATTGGTGGGATTTGCAATATCATAAACATATACGATAAATGTTCCTGACCCTGCGGTGGCTGCTGTAACATCTAATGAGGTAGATGCCTGTCCACCGGCAACTACCGGAGTCATTGTTCCTGTTGCCGGAATATTAGGCCATGAATAACAATTAAAATTATCACAAAACTGAATTCCCCAACCGCTTGGAAGATTGTTGGAAATAAAAGTCCAGCCCAGGTTAAGTGTATTTACACTGACATTATTCTGGTAAATGTAAAACGCATTAAACTGATTACATAACGCTGTTTCATTTACTGTTGATGAAGGCGAAATGGTATAGGTTTGTGCTGTTGCAATTAAAGATGATCCTGCAATAATGATAATGAGTAAAATTTTTTTCATGGTGTTCTTATTTTAAAGTGTTTAATTAATCATAAAATTTCAGGGTGAATTTAATATAACTTTCTTAAATATTACAACATCACCACAGTGAGCCTTTTCAACCGCTGAAAATCCCAACGGTTTTCATCTCAATAAAGTTAATATGCGTATCGTATTGTTGGTGTTTTTTTCCACCCACCATCCGTAAGGTCTTTTAAGTGGTTGGTGGAAAAAACACCAACCACAGGCAAATCCTATAATCATATAAATCTTAGCTCAGACAATTGAATCAAGCATCAACCGTTTTTTTTGCTGCTGCCCTTTTTGGTGCTGCTTCCTTCTTAGTCACCGTTTCTTTTTTAGCAGAAGCTTTTTTTGCAGGAGTTTTTTGGGCTACCGCTTTTTTAACAGGAACTTTTTTAGCGACAACTTTCTTAACCGGTTCTTTCTTTTCTGTTACTTTTTTTGCTGCAGATTTGTTTGATACCACTGCTTTTTCTTCACTAACTTTTTTAATCACCATAGAACGTTGCGGTTTTTCTACTTCTTCAATTGCAACAGGCAGCGGTGCAGTGCCATTCAATTTTTTCAATCTTATTTCTAAATCGGCAATTGCATTCATGTAAAAAATATAGGCATCGTAAGGCGAGTTGTATGGTGAAAAATATTTATGCACATCGCCATCAGCCCAGTACTTGGTGCTCATATAATAAAAGTGATCGCTGGTTAATAACCGCGACCATGCCGCAAGGAGATCTTTATTATTGAGAGCTTTTACATCGGCTTCGAAAGAATAAATTTTTCCCATTGCTTCTTCCTGCATGCTGTTGCTGAGCCATGCACTCAGGTCGCGCTCGGTATCGGCCCATGACACAGGCAAATGCGTATCATATATGCCGCGCACGGGGTATTTATCAACCACTTCACTTGGCGTGAGGAAATCAAAATCTTTATGCTTAATAACTTCATCGGGCATGTGGCGCATGAATTCAAACACACCGCTTTCTTCCCATTGATGCTCGCCAAAAGTTTCGTAATCCATAAAGAGATTAATAACATCACCATTACCCGCAACATCGTGAACCCAGCCTGCAAATTTATCAGCAGTTAGCGGATGTTCCACCCAGCCTTTATCTGAAAAACGGAAAGCAATATCATCACTGAGACGATAATTTTTAAGCAGTGATTTTATCTTGGTAACATTTGGAGCCTGGTATAAATAGTTTGGACTGCGGCCTGCAAGCAAACGATCAACGCCTTCGCATATAATGCCTTTGAAGCCCATATCTTCGGCATACTTAGCCAGCTCATTATAATAAATCAACTCCGTGTTTCTGAAAACTTTTGGGGTTTGATTAAACAACTTCTCTATTTTTTCGCGGTGCATGAGCACTTGTCTTTCAAATTCACTTTTAGAATATAGGAATGAAAGTGAGTGAGTGTATGTTTCGGAAAGAAACTCTACGCAGCCCGTTTCACCTAATTCAACAAATGATTGCAGAACATCAGGACGCCATTTTTCAAACTGCTCCAAAACAACACCGCTTAAAGAGTAAGCAATTTTAAATTTTCCTTTATGCTTTTTGATTAGCTCAAGCATAAGTTTATTAGTAGGAATGTAGCACTTATCGGCTACTTTATTAAGAATCCTGCGGTTGAGTTCCTCATTCTCATAATGATGATCGTAACCTATATCAAAAAAAGTGTATTCTTTTAACCGATAAGGTTGGTGTACCTGGAAGTAAAAACAAATTGAAGGCATGTTGTGAGAGTTTAAGCCCCCTAACCCCCAAAGGGGAAAATGTGGAGGTTGTTGTTTGTTGTATCTGCTTACTATATTTTAAATTAAGGGAGTGCAAATTTAAATTCTTTTTCGAACTGAAAATTATGCCGTTTGCAAGTCAACTTGCTCCCCCTTTGGGGGTTGGGGAGCTTTGTCCATCACCAACTGATATGCTTCAGTAACTTTATCGGCAGCATCGTGCCAACTGATTTTTTTTAAATCAATGTTGGCTTCTTTTACTAATTCTTTACGAAGATTTTCATGTGTTAATAATCCGATAATATAATTGGCAGTTTTATCAATATCCCAGAAATCGGAAATTAATGAACCGCGCAATACTTCGGCAGCACCGCTTTGTTTTGATATCACTACAGGTATTTCATATTGTACGGCTTCAACCGCACTCAACCCGAAAGGCTCACTAACCGATGGCATACAATAAACATCACTCATGGCGAGAAGTTCATTCACTCTTTTTTTATTTAAGAAACCTGTGAAATGAAACTTATGACCAATACGCTGCGATGATACTAAATCAATTAATTCATTGGTAAGGTCACCTGTGCCGGCAAGTACAAATCTTACATTCGGATAATATTTCAAAACTTTTATTGCTGTTTCAACAAAAAATTTCGGCCCCTTTTGCATGGTCACTCTTCCGAGAAATAAAACCAAATCTTCGGGAAACCGTTTCTGATGTTCGCTATGATGCACATCGTCAATCCCATTATGCACCGGATAAATTTTTAGTTTATCAATGCCATAATGCTTATGAATAACTGTTCCCGTATAGTGGCTTACAGGAATTACGAGATCGGCAGTTTCTAATGCTTTTTTCTCTAACTCATAAACCCAGTTGCGGCTTTCTTCGCCCCCACGATCATATTCCAATGAATGCACATGGAGCACCAAAGGCTTGCCGGTTAAGGCTTTTAACTGCATGGCCGGGATGTAAGTCATCCAGTCATGTGCATGTATTACATCAAAATCTTTAGTGAGGCCAAGCCGCACAGCAATTTTAGCAAACTGCAAAACTTTTTTTATTACATCACCACCGTACAATTCATCAATTTCAAAATATTCCTTTTCCTCATTAATAGTTGAAACAGTGTTCTCCATAAAATAGTCACGCACTTCGGCCACCCATTGCTTTTCGATGTTGCTCATATATGGACTCAGTGAGGTTTCAACATATTCTATTTCGCGGATATTAACGTCTTTATAGTACTTCTTCTCAATTTCGGTTTTCAGTTCTTTAATTGAAACCTCGTTGAGGCCGGTAAGTTGCATACCCTCCATTGTAAAACCAGGCTCGCATTTGGGAATTACCATTTGCAGATCAACCTTTGAAGCAAGCGCCTTGCACAATCCCAAACAGGCAACACCAAGTCCACCGTTGATAACCGGTGGAAACTCCCAGCCAAACATTAAGACCTTGGTTTTCTGCATGATTTATAATTGGCGATTGAACCTTTTAAATTGAATTAACGGAGTGTCTGGTAAAGATCATTGAATGATGTAAAGCTACTAAAACAACACTTATCGGGGGAAAATCTTTATTTCAATTTTAAAGGGGTGATTAAAATTGAGGCCGCAATATTACGTTAAAAAAATATCCTATTCAACCAAATGATTTTTGGTTTTCGTCAAAACAAAGTTAATGTCAGAAACCTTTTTCGGGTTTCAGACATTTTGTTTTTACAATGGTCACTTGAGACTTTGCTTCCCGAAAAACCCGCGAGTTGAAAAAAACCTCGCGGGTTGTAAACTTCTTTCAAACGTAAACGATTCTAACCTTGCGGGTTTTTTTCAACCCGCAAGGTTTGGCGAGCCACATCAGGAAAATCAGTAATCAATCCATCCACACCAAGATTTTTTAAATACAGCATTTGTTCGCTATCATTTACCGTCCATGGAATAAGTTGCATATTTTTATTTTTGCAATCATGCACTAATTGTTCATCAACCAATTGTTGCATCGGGCTATATACATCAGGCATAAAACCAAGTCGTTCAAGATTGTTTTCAAATCCATCATGATTATCAATCAACAAAATTAATTTCACATCAGCTTTTTTATCATGGAGATATTGAAGCGTTCGCAGATCGAATGACTGAACAAATGATCTTTGATTAACATTCTTTTCAATCAATACATCATAAAGCAGTTGCGCAAAAATACCAGGCGTAGGATGAAAAATATTATCGCCTTGTTGTGTGGATTTTGTTTCGATGTTGTAATAAATTTTCGGGAGGTTGTTATCGCTTACAAATTTTTCAACTGCATCAATCATATCAGCAAGCAAAGGTTTGTATGCAGGAATTTTTTGTTGTTCAGGAAAACGCGGATGACCTCGCTTGCCGCAATCGTAAAGTTTTATTTCATCATAATTCATTTCATATAAATTATGATTTTCTTTCACAGTATCAGTAAGCGGACTTCCATCAGGCAATGAACAAATATCAGGATTCATCCACGGTTCGTGGGACACCACAACTTTTAAATCCTTAGAAATTACAACATCCAACTCTAAAGTAGCCACACCGATTTTTACAGCTTCAATAAAACCGCGGATGGTATTTTCAGGAAACAATCCGCGCGCGCCTCGGTGGCCTTGTATGTTCATGGGTGATGGGAAATAGGGAAATAGGGAAATGTAGAAATGACGGTGCGACTTTCGTCCCGATTTTATCGGGAAACTTTCCGAAAGTTTACGCGATGATATTGCAAATGAAGAAATAGTAATTACTAAAATGAAATTTGACCTTGAAAATTTTAAACCAACCAATTCAATGCTCTGCATTCACATTCGGATGCAAACCTTTTCCGAATTTTAATTCATGGTTGCGCGAAACCCTGCCTTCCCAATAACAATAAAAACATTTGTAGCGTTTTATGGCAAGTATGCCAAGTGTGACTGCATCAAAAAGCCTGTCGCTTGTTTTGCGTTTAATGCGGAAAGTATAGTTATTACAGCGGGGACATTGCATGATTTTATTTTGGCGTAAAATAAAATATCATGTGTTGAGAAAATATTAATGTTGGGTTATGGTGTGGTTAATAATAAACTTGGTTTTGATGTGTGAGGAACTGTTAACTTCTGAACCATAACTAAAAACCAAAAACTAAAAACCGAATTACCCTGCCCATCCGTCTCTGTCCAGGCTCCTGTATTGAATCGCTTCGGCAAGATGTTCTGTTTTGATGTTTTCACTTCCTGCTAAGTCGGCAATTGTGCGTGCAACTTTTAATATACGATCATAAGCGCGTGCTGATAATCCTAAACGATCCATTGCAGTTTTTAAAAGTTGCATGCCGTCATCAGTTAGTTTGCAAATCGTTCGAAGTTGTTTGGTATTCATCTGCGCATTACAAAAAATATTTTCAGAATCTTTAAATCGTTCCGTTTGTATATCTCGCGCCACAACAACGCGGTCGCGAATTGTATCACTTTTTTCACTCAATCTTTCTTTGGTTAATTCGCTGAAAGGAACGGGTGTAACTTCCACATGCAAATCAATGCGATCTAAAAGCGGGCCTGAAATTTTGTTGAGATATTTTTGTACTACACCGGGTGCACATACACATTCTTTATCAGGATGATTGTAATAACCGCATGGGCAAGGATTCATAGAAGCCACCAGCATAAAACTTGCAGGATACTCAACAGCAAACTTAGCGCGTGAAATAGTTACTTTTCGTTCTTCCAAAGGCTGTCGCATCACTTCAAGTACGGTACGTTTAAATTCAGGCAACTCATCTAAAAACAAAACACCATTATGTGCTAATGAAATTTCTCCCGGCTGCGGAATGCCGCCACCACCCACTAATGCAACATCACTTATGGTATGATGCGGTGAACGAAAAGGTCGCACAGAAATCAGCGATGCTTCTTTTTGCATCTTACCTGCAACACTGTGAATTTTTGTAGTCTCTAACGCTTCATGTAAACTCAAAGGTGGAAGTATAGTAGGCAATCGCTTTGCAAGCATAGTTTTACCGGCTCCGGGCGGGCCAATTAAAATTACATTGTGCCCGCCTGCTGCTGCAATTTCTAATGCACGTTTAATATTCTCCTGCCCTTTTACATCACTGAAATCAAATTCGCTTTGTGTTTGCTTGTTATAAAATTCTTCACGCGTGTTTACAATGGTGCGTTCCAACTTCAAATCACCTGTAAAAAAATCAATCACTTCGCGCAAATTTTCCACGCCATAAACTTCAAGGTCTCCAACTATTGCAGCTTCTCGTGCATTTTGTTTGGGGAGTATAAAACCTTTGAAACCTTCTTTGCGCGCTTGTATGGCAATCGGCAATGCTCCCTTGATCGGTTGTACTCCGCCATCCAAACTCAACTCACCCATGATGATGTACTTGTCAATATCTTCATAGATCATTTGCTCCGATGCCGTAAGTATGCCCATTGCAATAGTGAGATCATAAGCCGAACCTTCTTTACGAATATCGGCAGGCGCCATATTCACCACAATTTTTTTTCCGGGCATTTTAAACCCAATATTTTTTAACGCAGCTTCTATACGTTGTTGAGCTTCGCGCACAGCAATATCAGCCAACCCCACCATAAAAAATTTTATCCCATCACTCACATTGGTTTCAACGGTGATGGTGGTGGCATTAACTCCATAAACTGCACTGCCAAAAGTTTTTACAAGCATTTTTTGTGTTGGACAGATTAGCAATCTGGCCGAATTGCATAGCAATTCAATTTTTAAATTGTCTTTAGTTTATTAGTTCACATTTTTTAGAATGTGTCTTTTTAGAAATTCGAAAGTAATTAAAGCTTCTTTCTACAATGATAAATTTTCTTCAATATAATTAATCAGACAATGTATCACTTTAATATGGATTTCTTGTGCGCGGTCAGCATAAGTTGAATGTGGTGCGCGAATTTCTATATCACATAAATCTTTCATAACGCCACCATCTTTACCTGTAAGACCTATAACTTTTAAGCCTTTGAGTTTTGCAGCTTTAATTCCTTCAATCACATTTTTTGATGTGCCGCTTGTGCTTATTGCAAGTAATACATCACCGCTGTTGCCTAATGCCTCAATATATCTTGAAAATATTTTTTCATAACCATAATCGTTTCCAACACATGAAATATGCGATGGGTCGGAAATTGATAATGCAGGAATTGCTTTTCTGTCATTACGAAATCGTCCGCTTAACTCTTCTGCAAAGTGCATGGCATCGCACATAGAACCCCCATTGCCACAGGAGATAATTTTTTTTTCGTTTTGAATTGCAGCAACCATCAGCTTTCCGGCTGCTTCTATTTTGATGAAATTATTTTCATCACCAATAAAATCATTCAGTGTTTTTTGTGCTTCAAGAAAATTTTGTTTGATAGAATTCATATTAAGTGATTGATGAACGAAAGTATAAATTAGAATGTAATAGCAAGCCGCATTTTAAAATTTTTAATCATTCGTGAATATTGAAATTTGTTTTGCATGAACTATTGCTTTAAATTAGAGGAAAATAAAACGATATGAGAACGATAAATATAAATATCAGCGACAACGAGTTTGATAAATATGGCTTTAAAACAAATGAAATTAATTTTTCGGATTTTCTGGATAAAATCAGGAACGAAGTTGCACGCGAGGCGCTGAGAAAATGCCAGGAAATAGCTGAAAGAGAAGGATTGTCTGAAATGTCAATGGATGAAATCAATGCAGAGATAAAAAAAGTAAGGGATGCAAAGAATCGTAATTGACACTAATATTGTTGTGTCTTCTTTATTGAGTCAAAAGGGTATTCCTGCTAAAATTATCAATGATTTGGTTCTTTTTGAAAAAGTAATCATTTGTGTTTCGAAAGAAGTATTGGATGAATATGAAGAAGTATTAAGCAGGGATAAATTCAAAGCAAAAATTGATTTTTCAGTAAATGCTGAAATTTTGATTGACCGGATTAAGCAATTGAGTGAAAAACATAACCCTCAATTAATGTTTGATTTAATCTCTGATAAAGATGATAACATGTTTTTAGATTTAGCTTTTCAATGTAAAGCAGACTTTATAATAACCGGGAATACAAATGATTTTACTTTTTCAAAATTCTTAAAAACTAAAATTGTAACACCGGCAATTTATTGGGATAATTTCAAACCGTAATAAATATTTAAATGAATAGTAGTCGTAAATTAATTGAAGTTTTCTTTTAGCGTTAGCAGAAAAGATGATTTTCATATCACCACTTTTTTATCTCTTTTTTTAATTCTTCAATGGTGATGATTCGGCCGTTTTCAAAATCATCTTCCGATTGTTTCAACTCAGAAACCAACTCTTCGTATGTCATTTTCTTTGTTGGATTAAATTCAGGAGAAAAAGTTTTCTTTCTAAAGAAATCAATTTGAGAAAGGGTACGCTCATCATTTAAAGCGGTAATCCATTCTATGAGACTAAGTTTTTTTGCTTCTATATTCATGTTGAATTTTTTTTCAAAATTAAAAGTAGGTATTAAATGCAAATCGCGCAAATAGCTTTCATCCACTTTTCCTATAACTCAAAACCAATTCACTTTTCTTATAATCAATCACAGCACCAAAAGCATTTAAAATATCACCACCTAAAACACCTTGAATCTTTATTTTTCCGATTCTTTCATACTGTGCATTTACATGTTGCAAATCGAGCAATACAAAATAGCTATCATGCACAATTACATTACCAATATGAAATTTTTCAACTTTCAATAAATGGCTTTGCAACTGTTCACCGCCTACACCGGTTGATGAAGCATCATCTAAACGCTTAGCTTTGTTTTTTGAAATAGCACTTGCAATGTGATAATCTAAAACAGTTTGCGAAGCACCGGTATCGAGTACAAGTAGTGCAGGTTTACTGTTCAACTTTACCTTAACAAGTAAATGAAAACCTGTTTGGTCTATCTTAATTTTTCTCAATTTGATTTTTGACTTCATAAATAATATTTTCAATTATTTCGATAACGAAAGTGTAACATTATACTTTATTCATTACATCATAATTATTCTCTTATGACGTTTCTTACATTGCGCAAATTAAATCTAATAACTATCAGTGAAGCAAACACTTTCCATTTTAATTCTTTTAATATTTTTTTTTAAGCCTTACAATACTGCCGCACAAGCAACCCAGCCGCGAATAAATATAACCGGTGTGGTTTATGACCGTGAAAGTAATATGATTCTGAATAACCTCATGATCATCAATAAAACCACTCAGCAAGGTTTTTTTGCCGGTGCAACGGGCAGTTTTACAATTTCACTATATAAAAATGACACATTAATAATAGGTGCTTCAGGTTTTCAAAACAAAAAAATTTGTTTTAAGGACTCTGCTGATAAACCTGATTTTTTTGTCCGTATTTACATGGAACGTTTAAATGTGCAGTTAAAAGAAGTTGTAATTATTGCCCCGCGTGATTTGGATGCAATACAACAGGATATTGAAAAGCTGGGCTATCGTAAAGAAGATTATATGTTGAGCGGAGTAGATGCTGTTAGCAGCCCGATTACTTTTTTATATCAGCAATTCAGCAGGCGTGAACGCGCCAAACGACATGTTGCTGAAATGCGAAACGAAGACCGCAAGCGTGAATTGCTTAAAGAGTTACTTGCAAAATATGTAGCTAATGATGTAATAGATTTAAGCGACCAGGATTTTGATGACTTTATTGATTACTGCAATGTATCAGATGAGTTTTTAAAATATTCATCGCAATATGAATTCATCATTTACATAAAACACAAGTATGAGTTTTATAGGGTGCTTCGCGCGAAGTAACTTTTTCCATTCGTCAGGACTTAACCTTAAAACTCCAGGTGAGAAAAAACTTTGCAACCAATTCGTCTTGTGCGTTTTTCCCAACACTTTCGCACATAATGGTTACTGCTTTGCCTGTAGTAATTGTTTGTTCAATGGCCTTAAATATTTTTTCTCCGTCAGCACAAGTAAAATAAGTTATTGAAGTTGCTTTTTTAAAATACTCTGCTTCTAATTTTACAACAAGCATCGAAACTTTTTTTGTTGCGGCTTGAATAGCTATTAGTGGAAAAATTCCTGTACTCAATTCTGCTGCCATAGCAAGACATGCAAAGTAAGTGGACTTAAAAGGGTTTTGTGTGAGCCTTTTAAAAGGCACAGTGGTTATAGATTTTGAAAGATCAATGTGAATCAGTTTAACTCCGCACCAAAATGCAACAGGCAATTTCACCCACAAAAAAAACCGGAAGAGAAATCTATTTTCAATTCTTTTTATGAAAGCTTTTGCTTTAAATAAATCTATTGCTTCAGTCATGTTGTGTATTCAAAATTATGATTTTCAAAATAAAAATATTTGTCCGCTATCATTATACAAAGGTTTTGCATAAGAGCGTGTAAAGTTTTTCTTCCATCGCATATCATTTACCTGGTCCTGTTGGGGCAAATAAAATATTGGAATATTTTGTTGCTGATATTTTTTCAAGTCTTCTTCTGTGAGAAAATAAAAATAATTCACTTGTGGGTTTTTGTCTTTTTCACCAAGCACTTCTATTTCATTGATGAACCAGCCTGCAATTATCACTGTTGGTTTTTGAAATGCTTTTGCTTTAGCGATTACATTTTCAACAAAATTCATTTTTTGTTTTCTCTTTGAGTAGTCAGCCAATATTGGTCCTTTCAACAAATCAATTGAAAGAGTTTGCGAAGCCATTTTTAATTTTAATGATATTGGTGATGATGATGCTCCGTGAAAATCATCTTCGAGATTTATTCCCAGAAAGAATGAAGATGCAATCATGCCGATAGCCAATACAACACTGTATTTTTCATTGGAATAAAATTCTATAAGCATAATTAAAAAAGGAAGCGCTGCAATTAGATAGGCAGACTTATGGGGTTGCCAGGTAAAAATCAAAACATAAATAATAAATGCACAGTAAGTGAAAGAAATGAATTTTGAAATCTGTAATTTAGGATAGGCTTTAATAAAATATTTTTTGTTGAATCGGTTTCGCAGTCGTTTTTTATCAATGAAGGTTTTCACAATAATGGTTGCAAGCACTACACAACCTATTATCCCAAACACACCAACACTTGCTTTGAAAACTGATTTTAAAAATTCAGGTCTCCCTAAAATGTACGGAGCAAAATAAACATCAGCGTCATAATTTTTTATGGTCTGAAAAAAACATAAAAGTGTAACTGATAAAGTCGTTCCTGAAAGAACAATAAATTGATACCATGTTTCTCTCTTCGTTAAATCGAAAAACAAAATAAGTAATGGCAGAATAAAAACTGCTGATGTAAAACGAGTGCCTATTGCCAATCCTAAAGCAATGCCTGCAAGGAAAAAATGAAACCGGGCTTTGTCAATATTTTTAGACGCCCTGCTTCTTAAAACAAAGTAAAGGCATACCATCATAAAACTGAATCCCCACATAAAGTCCATCGTATCCGTACATTTAATATAGACCACAGGTATGAATGCAAGTGCAAGTGTTGACCAGAAATATTTACGGAATCCTAATTGTTTTATTACTGCAGCAAAAAATAAAAGACCAATGCTGCTGATAAAAGCAGTTAAGAAATTAAAAACGAAATAACTTTTTCCCCATAATGCGAGATAGCAAAACTCTAAAACAGGATGCCCTGGAAAACGGGAAACTTCAAAAAGACCTGTTTCATGAATTCTTCTCAGCGCATTCATCATTCCCCACGAATCTTCTTCAACACCATAACCCGCAGAGAGAAATGGAAGGCGCGATATTAAAATCAAAACAAACAGTAATAAAAATTGAAAAATGTTTTGATGTCTTTTTTGCATATTAATTCATGGGTAAAATAAATGTTTGACAGTATTGATTTTTAGAATGTTTTAGGTTTTGCTTGTTAACCTCATATTTTTTCAACCTTTATAGAGCTATGTCCGGAACTTCAAAAACCTTATCATTCAACTAAAAATAAGACCGTATGTTTGTAAAGCATAAGTTTCAGAATAATATTAGCTTTAAGATTGAAATTACAAAGAAATAAAAACCTAAACTTATGCAAGCACCAAGAAACACATTAGACTTCAAAGGTCAAAACATTAATACTTTTAGCAACAAGGGTTTTCCTCTTCACTTGAGGGTTTTTACGCTTTTTGTTTTTTTAGTATAACTCCTCTTGATATGCACCCTGCGCGAAGTGCATCTTTGTCATCATAAATAATTCAAAATAAAAAAGGTGCCATTACAAATTTCAAAAGCGATTTAAAACCGGTTTAGCCCAAAGCGTGGTAGCGGTTTTAAATTTCAAAAGCAATTTGGCATTATTAAAACAGGTAGTTGCTTAATAATTCTAACCATTAAAATCAATTACTGACGGGGAGCAATGCTCTCCGTTTTTTTTTGTGAAGTATTCATTCCATTTCAAATTACTTTTTACCTTGCGTCAAAATCATTAAAACAAAATTAAAATGAAAAAAATATTAATAACTATTACCGCATTTGTTGTAAGCACTGCTGCCGCTCTTGCTCAATTTGAAGGCTCCTACACAATAACCATTGAAAGTGCAAAGCTTACTGAGCCCATGGATATCAACATGACCGTTAAAGGAAATTTATCATGCATGCAAATTCCTTCAATGGAGTCAAGTGGAATGGTAAAAAACATCATCAATAGCGAAACTCAAAGCATGATTATGTGCAATGATCGTGGTGGAAGAAAAATAGGGATGAAAATGAACATGAAAGATGCGGAACGATTCGCACCGCAGGAAGCAAAACCTTTCACTGTTACCGAAACAACCGAAACCAAAGTTATTGACGGTTATAAATGCAAAAAAATAATTATGGAAAATGATGAGTCAAAAAATGAATTATGGATCACAAATGAATTACCAATAAGTATGAAAGACCTTCTTAATTCAATCAGTGCAAATCGTTCACCTGGAAGCATAATGCTTCGCAATTTGAAACGCGGCTACGGTGATCAAAATGGTGTTGCTCTTCAAACATTTTCAACGAACAAAAGCTCAAAGGAGGAATTTACTATGACCATTCACAATATCACTAAAACAAAAGTGGATGATAAAGTATTTAATACAGATGATTTTCAGTTGATGGATATGCCAAATATGGGTGGCGGGGCTATTCATAAATAAAGATTGAAATGGTCTAAAATAATTTTAAAAGCCTTTCTTATTTCGAAGGGCTTTTCTTTTTACATACTGTTTGCATGAAAATGCTTTCTTTATTCAATAAAATTTCTTAAATTTGTTTGCAGTTGATTCTAACAATTAAGATTATATTTTTTCGTTCAGATAGAGATTTACTTAAAATCTATCATAAGCTCACCCCTCAGATAACAATTAACACTGCAATGTTTATAACCCCCTTTCGTTATAAAATTGGAAGTATTTAATTCTAAGTAAACTTGCAGGAAATGAAAAGTGCAAAACAAGTTTTTTTAAAATCAGTCAGAAGCGCAGTTGCAATCAAAGCATCAGCACTATTTGTATTGATATTTGTTTTTGTTCTTAATACAAAAGCACAGGTTGAATTTGGTGAGGAAGACAGTATTCCATCGCAGATGCTCGAAGATTTAGCTGAGCCGGATACTGTTTTACTGCTTGATTCAAACATGCAGGGTAACACCCAGGTTGTTTTTGACTCTGTATTCAACTATAATTTTATTGCAGGTTTAGCGAAGGATTCTTTGCGCTTTCGTGCGGGCTTACTCTACGATCTTGAGAGCAATACGGTGGTATGGCAAAAGGATATGAACTACGCATATCCTATCGCATCAGTTACAAAGATGATGACCGGTTTGTTAACAATACAGGATATTCAGAAAGGTATCATCAACTGGAATGACAAGGTAGATGTAACTACACAGAGAGTTGTTTACTCAGGAAGGCGCAAGCATCGCAAGAAAAAAATCCTTGTTTATCATAACACCTATACGCTTCGAGATTTGTTGAAAATGACATTGATCGAGTCAAATAATTATGCTGCCGAATTGGTGGCACGTCATGCAGGCGGTGGCGATTTAAGTGCATTCATAAAGCGCATGAATGATAAAGCTGTCGAATTGAAGATGAATAACACTTTTTATGGTAATCCTTCGGGATTGCCCGGAAGATATGGTGAAATGGACAACAGTTCATCTCCGCATGATTTATTGTTGCTGGCAAAAGAAACTTTGCGTTACCCTGAATTTATGGAAATAACATCAATGGGTTATGCTAATGTGGAGAATGGAAATAGTTCATACACCATAAGAAATCACAACGGACTGGTGCGCGATTATGTGAATGAAGTGGACGGAATAAAAACAGGTTTTACACGCAATGCAGGATTTTGCTTAGTGGCTTCAGCAAAACGCTATGATCACAGGTTGCTTGCCATTGGTCTTGGTTTTCCCTCTGTTTATATGCGTAATCAGTTTATATCAGATGTTATTAATAATTATTACCAGCAAATAGGTTTGGGGCTTATGGGCACTGTGCTGAGTGATTCGGTTTTACAAGCCGTTAAACCGGGATTTTGTAATGACGATTACAACTATGGAGCGGCTGCAAATAAATTTCCGATGTCGGTGAGAAATGATTTTACTGCGGACAGTAACTCTCAGGATATTTATAAAACCGTTATACAGCAACAACGTAAAACCCATGTAGTACGTTCAGGCGAAACACTTACTGCCATTGCACATAAATATAGCTGCACTACCACTGAGTTAAAAAAATGGAATAAGATGAAATCGGCTACTTTAAAAAAAGGGCAGCGCTTAACTGTAATGGTTGATGTTAAAAAAGTAGTGCCTGTTAAACCAGCTACTCCTACCTATGCCTCGCGACAAGACAGCATTAATAAATTTAAAAAGAATGATGTGATACTTGCTGATGATACAACAGTGTCTCCTAAACAAGCATATTCAGAAAAGAAAAATTATTTCATCCATGTGGTGCAATCAGGCGATACACTTTGGAATATTGCACAACGCTACAATGTTGATTCAATTGAAAAAATAAAACGATTAAATAATATTACCCGAAATCAGATTAAAGTAGGACAGCGGGTAAAAGTTCCAAAGAACTCCTGATCATTCAATCCTATTAATAAACTTAAAACGTTTATCAAAAATGAAACTCCATTTAAGAACAACTTTACTGTTTACAGTATTGATCAATTTTGTGTTTGCACAAAAAGATATTAAAGCTCCTAAAATTCCTGTTAGTGAAGAGACTAAACTTTTTACTTACACTAAAACGGTTGAAACACCTGGTGTTGTAAAAGCTGAATTATATGATCGTGCATTTGCATGGTTATCGGCTTACTATAAAAATCCTGCTGATGTTTTAAGAGAAAAAGATCGTGAAGCCGGGATGATGTTATTGAAAGCCCGCTTTAAAATTTTAAACATGGTTGATAAGAAAAGTGGAGTGGCAACTGCTGCCGGAGATGTTCAATATACATTGAAGCTTGATTTTAAAGATGACAAATTCCGCTATACATTAACTGACATTAACTGGAAGCAGCTTTCATATTTTCCTTCTGAAAAATGGATGGATAAAACCAATCAATATTACTCGCCTAACTGGGATTATTATCTTATGCAAACTGATGACAACTGCAAAAAAATTGTTGCTGATTTAGAAAAAGCGATTTCAACAGCAAAGGTGGAGAAGACTGATAAATGGTGATCTTGGTTTGTATTTTGCTGATTCAACTTTCGGAAAGTTGAAGGAACTTTCCGAAAGTGACAGCCCGAAGAAATATTGTTCCAAATTGATAAATTGTAGGTACTGTTTTTGTCAGACACCTTTTCGGGTGTCAGACAAATGATTTTTTCACTTCAGTAATTTCTTCCAGCAATGTGTCTGACACCCGAAAAGGTGTCTGACACAATCCAATCCAAATTTCCAACTTCCAAGTCCCAATTAATATCCAACAGCTTTATCATCACCACGTGGGTCTGCACCGCCTTCTAATTTTTTATCAGGCAAAATTAGAATTGCATCTACTCTTCCTATTCCGCTTACTTCTTCAAATTCATATCCCAATTGATTAAGTTCATTTTTCAATGCATCATTAAAAACACCCTTCTCCATTTTAATTTTATCGGGCAACCATTGATGATGAAATCTCTTTTCAGTTATTGACTGCTGCATGGTCATGTTAAAGTCAACTACATTTACAAAACATTGAAATACTGAAGTGATAATGGTTGAACCTCCGGGTGTACCTATTACCATAAATAATTTTTTATCGTGTTGAACTATTGTTGGTGTCATTGAACTCAACATTCTTTTGCCCGCTGCTATTGCATTGGCATCCGATCCAATCAAACCGTAAGAGTTAGGCACACCGGGCTTTATGCTGAAATCATCCATTTCATTATTCAATAAAAATCCGGCACCGCGCACAACTACTTTACTTCCATAAGCGCCATTTAAAGTTGTGGTGCATGAAACAGCATTGCCTTTTGAATCAACTATTGAAAAATGTGTCGTTTCATTTTTTTCTGTTATTGTAATGCTTCCTGCTTTAATTTCCGAAGATGATGTTGCATGAGTAAAAGAAAAATCACTCATGCGATTCAGGCAATATTTTTTATCAAGCAATTGCTGTTGCGGCACTTTGTAAAAATCAGGATCGCCCAGATATGTTGCGCGATCAGCATACACGCGCTTTTCTGCCTCGGCCATCAGTTGAATTGATTTAGCAGAATGAAATCCCATTGTACTTAAATTATATGGCGCTACCATTTGCAACAATTGTATTAAAGCAATCCCTCCACTTGATGGCGGGCACATTGAAATAAGATGATAGTTTTTATAATCACCTTCGATTGGTTTACGCCATATTGCTTTATAATTTTTTAAATCATCAAGTATGATTTTTCCTTTGCATGATTTCATTTGGGCCACAATTTGATTTGCGGTTTCTCCACCATAGAAACCATTTGATTGTTCATCACGAATGCGTTCTAATGTTTTCGCAAGTTCGGCCGGATACAGTGTATCACCCATTTTCCATAAACTATCTTTTTCATTTACGAGATAAACAGGAGCATCATTATTTCTTAAAAAATCCGAACGACTAAAATTTAACATGGCCGCTTCTTTTGCAGTAAGCACTACACCACGTTTTGCTAAATCAATTGCAGGTTGCACTAAATCTTTCCACGGCAACGAACCAAATTTTTTATAAGTTTCATACATACCTTCCACCGTACCTGGAACTCCGGCAGCCAAACATCCTTCAGTGCTTAAATTTTCAATAACATTTCCTGTTGCATCAAGGTACATATCGTGTGATGCCGCTGCCGGAGCCATTTCGCGAAAATCTAATGCACCGTTAGTTCCATCATTCAACCTGTAAACCATCATTCCGCCACCACCGATATTTCCTGCAACTGGCAAACAAACCGAAAGCGCAAATTCAGTTGCAATCATTGCATCAAAAGCATTACCGCCCTTTTTTAGAATCTCAACACCAATGCGCGATGCTTCAGGATGAGCGCTGACCACCATTGCATGTGATGCAATTACACCACGCTGAGCTTCCTTTCTATCATCGCCAATAAATGAAACATTTATAAAGAGAATGAATATGAGTGAAAGAAATTTAATGGTTTTCATAATTCCTGTAATCAGATTATTTTTTTTACTGATGATGATGCAGTGAGTTGAAGATTTTCCAAATCAATATTTTCTATCAAATTCAATCCCGGTTTTTTCCCTGCTTCAATACTACCGAATGTTTTTTCAATGTCAAGATATTCTGCTCCATTTATAGTTGCCCATGTAAGCTTAGTTTGCAATGGGATTGAAGGATTGTGTTTGCTGATTGTCTTTAATTCATCCAACACGCTTAAACTCCAATTGCTTGTATAACTATCCGTACCAATGCAACACTTTGCCTTAGTTGAAATAAAATTTTCAAACTGTGGCAATCGGTTTTCAATATAAAGATTTGCATTGGGGCAAAAACACCAATATAGTTTTCTATGATGTTGATGTGCCCATTCAATATCTTGCTTATCAGTAAAAGTATTGTGAACCAAAAGTGTTTTGCTTTCAGAATTCATTAATGTCAAAACTGATTGTAAAGAGTTTTTTCCTGTAGCTTCAAATTGCTGCATCGCTAATCCTGCATTGGCAAACAAATCATACATGGCTCCGCTTTTATTTTTGAATAATTCACTTTCGGCTTCACACTCTTGGTTATGTATGCTTTGAATGGAATTGTTTTTTGCTGCAAGATTTTTTATCAGCTCAAACAAAGTTGGCGTAACTGTATAAGGTGCATGAGGAACAATTGAGTGATTTGCATTTTGTGGAGCAATATTTTTCAATTGTTCTCCTAAATCAACACAATGCTGAAACATTTGTTCAGCGCGTTCTTTAACAATATCAAATGCTTCTATCAATGTGTGGAAATAAATTTTGCTGGTTGCTTTTTTTGCAAAGGTGTAATCATCATTTGAAATATCAGCCACAGCTACAATTCCGTTATCAAACATTTCTTTTTCGGCATCAATAATTGTTTGCTGAATCAATTCAAGTGCATAATTATTCCTGATGGCAAGAATTTCTTTAATGAAACCTGCAAGTCCTGTTCCCGGTTTTATCTGGTCTTTCAGATGGGAGAGTTCTAAATGACAATGCGCATTTATAAAACCGGGAACGATAATTCCTTTCAAGGTTTGAAGTTTGAGGTTTGAGTCCCGATAGTTATCGGGATGAGGTTGCTCTGAAATTGAAATAATTTTTCCATCATCATCAATTTGAATTATACCATTTTTAATAGGTGCAGAAGTTATCGGAAAAATATAATCGGCAGTGATGTATCTCATTAATTGAAAATTGATTTTTCAAATATGTTAATTAAATCGGAATACTCACGCGCACCTCGGCCCTAAAAGCGCAACCGCACTATTGTTGTAAAAATGAAATCGGTGTAATCTTAAAGAATCAAATAAATCTTAAAATCCAATAATCCTTAAATCCTAGTCCTATCTTTGTCCCCGGAATGAATTCAAAGAAAGACATACGTGCATTAACATTGGAGCAGTTGCAGGAATTTTTTATCACCAATGGTGAACAGAAATTTCGTGCAAAACAAGTGATGGATTGGTTATGGAAAAATTCTGCCACATCTTTCGATCAGATGAATAATGTGAGCAAGAAAATGCGCGAAGCTTTGGAGCAAAATTTTGTAATCAATGCCGTTATAGTGGACACGAAGCAGGTAAGCAGTGACCACACCATTAAAAATGCTTTCCGTTTATATGACGGCAATATTGTTGAGGGAGTTTTAATTCCCACTGAAAATCGCATGACAGCTTGTGTTTCATCGCAGGTGGGTTGCAGTCTTACATGTAAGTTTTGTGCAACAGGCAGATTAGAGCGTTTGCGAAATCTCAATGCCGATGAGATTTACGACCAGGTGGCCCTTATTAAAAAACAAGCCGAAGACCATTACAACATTCCGCTCACCAACATTGTTTATATGGGGATGGGCGAACCTCTTTTGAATTACAGCAACGTATTGAAATCAATTGAGCACATTACCTCGCCCGAAGGTTTGAACATGGCAGCCAAGCGCATCACCGTTTCAACGGCAGGCATTGCAAAAATGATTAAGAAATTGGGTGATGATGATGTGCGGTTTAACCTTGCGCTTTCATTACATGCAGCCAACGATAAAAAACGCGACCAGATTATGCCCATCAACGAGCACAATAATCTTGAAGCGCTTCGCGAAGCATTAAAATATTTTTATGATAAAACGGGAACACCTGTTACGTATGAATACATCGTGTTCAATAATTTTAATGATTCGCCTGAAGATGCTTACGAACTTTGGCAGTTTGCAAAGAACATTCCCTGCAAGATTAATCTTATCGAATACAACCCGATAGAAGGCGGTACTTTTGTAAATGCCAAAGAAGATAAAATAGATGCCTTTAAAAATTATCTTGAGCATAAAGGTCTGATAGTTAATGTACGCAGAAGCCGTGGTAAAGATATTGACGCGGCCTGCGGGCAATTGGCTAACAAGTCGGTAAAAACGGTATGACACTGTAAAACCTTTTTACATTCAACCTTGTAGAGACGCAACGCATTGCGTCTCGCTACGTGATAAAGAACCCTTGAGGTCTCTTAAAAATTTGTTTCGGATTAAACCACATTTTGATTTTAAAAAATAAAAAGTATGTTTACCCCACGCTAATCATCAAAAGGAATTGTAAAAATTTTAATAGCCGGTTTCAGCAAAGCAAATTTTTACTTCTTTAGCAATCATTTTAATCGTCAAAAAATAATTAATCGTTTATTAAGAATAAAAACAAACCAGCTTACAAGCGATATTTCCCCTGATCTCTTGCATGCACATTACGTAATGAAGTTAAAGCTGTTACAACCAACCAAAATAATAGTGATAAAATAATTACCTGTGCTGTAATTTTTCAAAACAAAGAGGCTGCCCTAACGAGCAGCCTTTTGTTTTATATTGAATAGATTATTAATCTAAATATTTCTTGAAAATAACGCTTGCGTTATGACCGCCAAAACCAAAAGTGTTGCTTAATGCAGCGCGCAGCGGACGTTGTTGTGCTTTATGAAAAGTAAGATTCAAACGGGTGTCGAACTCAGGATCGTCAGTAAAGTGATTGATGGTTGGTGGTACAATATCATTCTTAACCGCAAGTATTGAAGCGATGGCTTCAATAGCGCCTGCACCACCAAGCAAGTGACCATGCATTGACTTGGTTGAACTGATATTAATTTTAAAAGCATGATCGCCAAAGGCACGTTGAATTGCTTTTATTTCCTGTGGGTCGCCTATAGGAGTAGAAGTACCGTGTACATTAACATAATCAATATCTTCGGGTTGCATTTCAGCATCGCTTAGTGCATTGAGCATTACGTTATATGCACCGAGACCTTCGGGATGTGGCGCTGTCATGTGATAGGCATCGGCACTCATGCCACCGCCCACCATTTCGGCATAAATTTTTGCTCCGCGTTTTATAGCATGTTCATACTCTTCAAGTATAATGCAACCTGCGCCTTCTCCTAAAACAAATCCATCACGATCTTTATCGAAAGGGCGCGAAGCTGTTTCGGGTGAATCATTGCGCGTGCTCATGGCATGTAGCGCATTGAATCCACCAACCCCTGCTTCATTAATGGCTGCTTCGCTTCCACCGCTCACTATAATATCAGCCTTTCCCAAACGGATGTAATTAAAAGCATCAATAATTGAATTGGTTGAACTTGCACATGCTGAAACAGTGGTGAAGTTAGGCCCGCGAAAACCGAAACGCATGGAAATCAATCCGGGTGCTATATCGGCTATCATCTTGGGAATAAAAAAAGGATTGAAGCGCGGTGTGCCATCGCCAAGGGCGAATGCACTTACTTCATCCTGGAAGGTGCGTAAGCCGCCAATTCCCGATCCCCATATTACTCCCACACGGTCAACATTAATGGATGGATTGTTACCGATGCCTGCATCGGCCACACCCTGCGCGCTTGATGCAATGGCGAAATGCGTAAACAAGTCCATCTTACGGGCTTCTTTGCGATCTACATAAGCAGATATGTCAAAGTTTTTTACCTCGCAGGCAAACTGTGTTTTGAATTTCGATGCGTCAAAACGGGTAATAGGTGCTGACCCCGAAACCCCTGATACAAGAGCCTTCCAGTACTCGTCAACAGTATTGCCGAGCGGAGTGACTGCACCAAGACCGGTAACAACAACCCGTTTTAAAACCATGAGGAAATTTTGGAGTGGAAAAAATTACTTAGCGTTCGCTTTGATGTAATCAATAGCGTGACCTACTGTCTGGATTTTTTCTGCCTGGTCATCAGGGATAGCTATATTGAATTCTTTTTCGAATTCCATTATAAGCTCAACAGTATCCAAAGAGTCTGCACCAAGGTCAGTTGTAAAGCTTGATTCATTTGTTATTTCAGCCGCGTCAACACCAAGTTTATCAACGATGATAGCTTTTACTCTAGAGTCAATATCTGACATAGTTAATAGGTTTTAATTATTTTCGTTTTTAATAAAGAGGCGGCAAAAGTAATAATTTATAGATACAGACAAATTTTTTTTCGAGATGCAAAAACCTCTGTCACAATCTCACCACAACACCCCCGCTGTTACTCCATAGCCGTAAGGCATCCAATCAGAACTTTTTGGATTTGAAGTTTTCTTATTATAACGACTTAATGCTGTTTCAAAAAATGGTGTAAGTTGAAGTCCAATATTTTTGGGGAGATTATATTGCAGGGATAAATTTGTTCGTGTGGAGAACACTAATTCCCTATAATCTTCAGGATTACCAATACCAAATTCCGGAGTTATTAATTGGCCAAGATTTAATGTTAGTTTTTTATATTTAAAAAGGTCATAAGATAATCCTAATTGCATGTTTATAAAAGCAAAACTCTTTTGATATTTATAGTGCCGATCATTCTCTGTATTACCACAATCAGACATCGGAATACCTTCTTCAGTCCAACCCTTTTGACTTATACCCCCACCTGCATCAATATACCATCTGTTACAAATTTCTATCTGTTCAATAAAATTAAAATCAAAAAATGCTCCTCCGGTTTGTGATATAGGTGTTTGGTCTGAGTTATCAGGTAAATATAATTTGTCGTAAAAGTTCATCGAAGCAAAACCTAAATTAAAACTCGCTTTGTTTTTGTTTTGACTGTACGTTTCCAATGAAAATAAAAGTAAAATAAACAGTGTGATGGTTTTCATTTTGCTTGTGGTTTTTGAGTTGTCAAAGCTATAATAATTATTCCTTCACAACCTTACCTTTCTTAACTACACCATTCTTATTACTTACTGAATAGATATAAATGCCTTTTGAGAGTTGTATAGTGTTTAGGGTTCCTGCATTGGTAAATTGCTTTTGTAATAATTTGCGCGAGATGATGTCGTAAATAGTTATTGTTACTTGTTGATTATTGCTGCTCGTAACACTTAGGCTATTAGTGAAAGGGTTAGGATAAACATTAATTAAATTTTCCTGCTCATTAATTTTATCAATACCGGTTGAAAAACAAATTGCAGTTATTGCCGGCACATAGCTGGTGGTATCACTCAACGGCCAACTATAGGTGCTGTCACCTACAGATTCAACAAATGAAGTACTAAGCAAAGGAAGGTTTATATTACCGGTAACATGTGCAGGTATTGAATCAGTACAAAAGCTATTGCAGTTCTTATCTGTCTTAATAAAATAACTGTCGCCTTTCAGTATTGAACCAATAGGATTTTTTGGTCCTAATGCTGCGATAAAAAAGCCGCTGTCCAAAGTCTGAAGCATGTCAATGCCTTCATAATTTACAATTTCCATGTGGGTTTTAGAAGATAAATAATTTCCGTTTGAATCGGCATTGACAGAATATAGAAGAAAATTTCCATTCAAATTAGTAGCCGCCCCGTTGAGTTGGTATGAACCATCAGACAACGGCAACAATTTTGACAAATGATACCAGACATATCCAACCATATTAGAAATTCCAAAAGTTTTTGCCCATAATACAACTCCTGCACTATCTGTTTTAAGCAGGAGGTAGTATGGATTTACAATTGAATCATTTGTAGCGTCAATACTACCTCCTACCATAAATCCGCCATCAGCAGTTTCATAAACATTTTTAAACTCATCATAATATGGCGTTCCATAACTCCTCATCCATTGCGTGTTTCCTGATGAATCTGTTTTAATTATTGTGCTGTTGTTAGCGGGGTCGCCAACCGTGTTTCTTGTTGCACCACAAATAATAAATCCAATATCGCTTGTCTGGCTTAAGTGCAATGCCATAAAACCATATAAAGTATTGGTATCAGTAATTGATTTGCTCCATTGCAGAATACCATTGGAATCAGTTTTTATCAATAAACATTTCCTTAAAGGAGATGATGAAGAATAACCACAAGCCGCAAATCCCCCATCATTGGTTTGTGTGACAAAGCACAACTCTTCGGCCAATTCTTCTTCAAATATTCTACACCACAATACATTACCCATTGAACTAACCTTGATTAAATAACTCTTATTAAACAAAAGCGGATGTATGATAGCAGATCCGCATAAAATAAATCCACCGTCAGTGCATAATTGTATTGAAGATGGCTCGAAAAATAGCGCGGCAGAATCTCCAAAGAATTTTCTCCACACATAATTACCGTTAGAATCAAGTTTAATTATGTTTAAATAATAAATCCCTGGCAAAAGTGAATTGACAGCTACTCCGGCAAGGATATAGCCATTGTCATTAGTTCTTGTCATTGCCGAGTGTCCATTCCCTTGTCCACTTGAATATGTTTTCTGAAAAGTAATTTGACTGAAAGCAATGTTGGTGAAAACTACAAGAAGAAATACAATGAAGGGTGTAATTATTGTTTTCATGATTTTGCTCAATAATCACAAGACGCAATTTGGGTTAAAAAGGTTGCACTGAGAATGGCGGATTCAAAAAATTCTTCATAAGGGCATATCACAATTATATGTTCAAACTTTTAAAGATCACGAATAGAAACTTTAAGCCCTCAACCTCCAAACCCCAATCTCCAAACCCAAATATTAATTTACATTTGTCGCCCTTTATAAAAAAAGAACTAAGATTTGCAGGATTAAAGGATTGTAGGATTTTATTTTTGTCTTTCTTTAATCCTATCATCCTATAAATCTTAGTTCAGACAATTATGGACTTAAAGAGTAAAATAGATTTAAAAAAGCTGCCTCAGCACGTTGCCGTTATTATGGATGGCAATGGGCGCTGGGCTAAGAAGCAGGGCAAGCTGCGCACCTTTGGTCACCAGCATGGTGTGGCCGCTGTGCGCGATACTGCCGAAGCGGCAGCCGAGCTGGGCATTAAATATCTTACGCTTTATGCATTCTCAACCGAAAACTGGAGCCGCCCTAAATACGAAGTAAATGCACTCATGGAGTTATTGGTAAAAACCATACATACCGAAACCAAAACACTAAACGATAATAATATCCGTTTACATGCCATCGGTGATTTAAAAAGTCTTCCTAAAAAATGTTACGCACAGTTGCAGGAAACTATTACGAATACAAGCATCAACTCACGCATGACAATGGTGCTTGCATTAAGCTACAGTTCGCGATGGGAGATTACTCAGGCAGTAAAACAATTAGCAGAAAAAGTAGCTGCAAAACAAATAAGTGTGAATGATATTAACGAGCAATTAATCAACGCTCATTTAAATACTGCAAACATGCCTGATCCCGAATTATTGATACGCACAAGTGGTGAAAGTCGTATCAGTAATTTCCTGTTGTGGCAGATTGCATACACTGAATTATACTTCTGCGAAACACTGTGGCCCGATTTCAGGCGCAATGATTTATACGAAGCATTAATAGATTATCAAAAACGTGAAAGAAGGTTTGGTGGGGTGGTAAGTAAATAATCTCCGCGAGTGTCCCCCCTCCTTGGGAGAGGGTGAGGTCATTAGTTAAATAAACTTTAAAACAATTATTGCCAAAGAAAATAGTGTGATGTTTAACCCGGTTAATAAATAAACGCAACCGTTCAATCTCCTGACAAAGTAAATGTTCAAGAAAATATTTTTTACTGTAGCACTCGTAATCATTTGTGCAATGGCTAAGGCACAAATAAATGCAGGCGCTGCCGATTCTATTGACATTGATTATTCAAACCCCAAAGAATATGAAATTAAAAGTGTAGAAGTTACCGGCATTCAGTATTTAGATAAGAATGCACTTAAAACACTTTCAGGCCTCACGCCCGGTGACCGTATTAAAATACCGGGAGAGCAAATTACCAAGGCCATTGAAAACCTATGGAAACAAGGATTGCTGTCTGACATAAAAATCGTAGTTAAAGAAATAAAAGGAAATCTTATATCGCTTGAGCTGCAATTGCAAGAACGTCCGCAACTTTCTAAATTTACTTTTACCGGTGTATCGAAAGGGGAAGCCGAAAAGCTGCGTGAGAAAATTCAATTGAACCGTGGACAAATAATTACCGATAATCTTCTTAAAACTGTTTCGTATAAAATTAAAGATTACTTTATCGGCAAAGGATACTTTAATGCTGAGGTTGCTTTTGATGTAAAAAATGATTCAACTGAAAAGAATAAACAAACCCTGGTGATTAATGTTAAAAAAAATCCAAAGACAAAAATACATGAGATCAAATGGGTGGGAAATACAGTAATGACCACAAGCAAGTTAAAGGGCTGGATGAAGGAAACCAAAGAGAAGCATTGGTATCACTTTTTTAAGACTTCAAAATATATAGACGAGAACTTTGAAAAGGATAAAGAAAAGATCATTTCAAAATATTTAGAGAAAGGATACCGCGATGCCAAGATCACTTTCGACAGTGTTTACCAGTATGATAAATCTACTATTAATCTTGAAATCCACATCAGCGAAGGCCACCCATATTATTTCAGAGAAATTACCTGGATAGGAAACACAAAACATTCGGCCAAAGAACTTTCATTAATACTTGCCATCAAAAGAGGAGATCTGTACAACCAGAAATCACTTGACAATGCCCTTTACGGAAGCCAGAGCGGGCGCGATGTGCAATCGTTATATATGGATGATGGATATTTGTTTTTCCAGATCATTCCGGTTGAAGTAAGAGTTGAAGGTGATTCTATTGACCTGGAGATGCGCGTATATGAAGGCAAGCAGGCCATCATCAATAAAGTTACCGTTAAAGGAAATACCAAGACCAATGATCGCGTAATCTATCGCGAGCTACGCACTAAGCCCGGCCAGCTTTTCAGCCGCACCGATATTATACGCACGCAGCAGGAACTTGCCCAGTTAGGATTTTTTGATGCAGAGAAATTTAAGGTGAACCCAAAACCAAATCCTACTGACGGAACTGTGGACATAGATTACACAGTTGAGGAAAAGCCAAGCGACCAGTTAGAACTTTCAGGAGGTTATGGTGCCGGGCATTTAGTAGGAACACTTGGTGTTTCATTTAATAATTTCAGTGCACGCAATATTTTT
The DNA here is from genome assembly GCA_039931675.1 of Bacteroidia bacterium. GTDB lineage: Bacteria > Bacteroidota > Bacteroidia > AKYH767-A > OLB10 > JAEUTH01. Next base: position 36,766 of record JBDTRM010000218.1, read on the forward strand.
AAGAAAGATGCATGGCGTCCGTTGCCAAGCGGTGACGGGCAAAAGTTAAGCCTGCGTGCACAGACCAGCGGTGCCAATTATCAATCGTACAGTGCCTCATTTACAGAACCATATTTAGGCGGTAAAAAACCAAACTCATTCAGCACCTCTATTTATTACTCTGTTCAAAACCCGGGCGGGTATAATAGAAACAGCCCCTTTCGCACATCTATTGCCATACTTGGTACTTCTGCAGGGATAGGCAAGCGATTAAAATGGCCGGATGATTTTTTTCAAATCTATTATGAAATAGCATACAACCGTTATTTTGTCACCAATTATACCACGTTTGTTTTCAGTAACGGAAAAGCAAACAGCACTCCCCTTACAATAACATTATCACGCAACTCTGTTGATGCACCATTGTTTCAATATCCGCGCAGAGGCTCACAGATTTCACTTACAGGAGAGGCAACTCCTCCTTACTCACTATTCAGTAATAAAAACTATACTGACCTTCCTGACGAAGAAAAATACAAATGGATTGAATATCATAAATGGAAATTCAATACTTCATTTTTTCTAAAGGTGGCCGGCAACTTAGTTTTAAATGCCCGCGCTAATTTTGGTTTCTTAGGATATTACAATCCCCAGATTGGTCCTCCGCCATTTGAACGGTTCTATCTTGGAGGCGATGGTTTATCAAACTTCTCGTTAGACGGGCGCGAAGTCATTGCCCTTCGGGGATATGAAAATGAATCGCTCACACCTGAAGTGTTTGGATACAGAGTAGGTGGAACCACTTATGACAAATATACATTAGAGTTGCGATACCCCGTTTCTCTTAATCCGCAGGCTATGATTTACGGCCTGGCATTCGTTGAAGGCGGTAACAGCACTATAGGCATAAAAACTTATTCGCCTTTTGATATTAAAAGATCAGCAGGGGTTGGTGTTCGGATATTCCTGCCCATGTTTGGTTTATTAGGTCTTGATTGGGGATATGGATTTGACGGGGGATACAGCAATCCTGATGCAGGCGGATCACATTTCCACTTCACTATAGGGCAGCAGTTTAATTAGATGTTGAGTATTAGGTCCAGGGGTTTTAGTATCCCAGAAATGTAAATGATCATTTGATCGCATAACTAAATGTGAAAATAAACGTTGAATAACATTAACCCGATAACGAATAACAATAACTCATTAACAAATATCTCTTCCGAAACATCGGAACGGATTTTCCCGACAATCCCAACATCCGATAAATTATCAAGAAACAATTACATTTGCGCGCTTAAAAATCATTCATCGTAAATTCAGTTGACCGGGATGTTCTTGCACGCCATTTGATTAACAGTTAAAAATATAAAGCGTAATAAGCCATGAAAAAGTTAATTTTAATTCTCACCGCAGTAGTATTATTCGGAGCATTTAAAGCCAACGCCCAGAAGTTCGCTTACATTGATACGCAGTACATATTAGATAATATACCTGATTATAAAACTGCACAGCAAACTTTAGATCAGATTTCAATCGGATGGCAAAAGGAAATTGAAGGCAAGTATGCCATCATTGATAAATTGTATAAGGATTACCAGGCCGAACAAATTCTGCTTACTGACGAAATGCGCAAAAAACGCGAAGCCGAAATTGTAGAAAAAGAGAAAGAGGTTAAAGAACTTCAAAAATCAAAATTTGGTTACGAAGGTGAATTGTTCAAGAAAAAACAGGAATTGGTAAAACCTATTCAGGACAAAATTTATAATGCAGTTAAAAAACTTGCAACTGATCAGAGTCTCGCAATTATATTTGATAAAAGCAGCGATCTCACTATTCTTTATTCAAATCCAAAGTATGATAAAAGTGACGATGTATTAACTGCACTCGGTTTTAAGCCGGGATCAAAATCAGCAACAGATCCTAAATCATCGGGTGGAAGCACCCAACCGCCTAAGTCGGGCGATGCACCAAAGCAAGAGCCACAAGATCGTAAGTAATAATAATCTTTTTTAAAATATATTTTATACAAATTCAAACACAACTATGAAGAAATTAATTTTAGCAGCAGCAGCAATTTTAGTTTGCTCTTTTGCATCAGTTAAAGCACAGGTAAAACTTGGTCACATTAACTCCACCACTTTATTGCAGGCAATGCCCGAAACTAAAGTAGCCGATTCAACTCTTACCAAATATGGTAAATCGCTCGAAGATCAGTTGAAAGTAATGTCAGGCGAATACGATAAAAAAGTGGATGATTACAAAAAGAATGAAGCCAGCATGGCCGATCCGATTAAGGAAACAAGAGTGAAAGAAATTACTGATCTTGAAGATCGCATTCGTAATTTTCAACAATCAGCACAGGATAATATTCAAAAGAAAAAAGAAGAACTTTATCAGCCCATTATAAAGAAAGCTGATGATGCGATAAAAGCTGTTGCAAAAGATAAAGGCTACACTTATATTTTCGATTCAAGCGTTGGCGTTTTATTATATGCTAACGACAGCGATGATATTATGAGCATGGTAAAAACCAAATTAGGTTTAAAGTAATCAACATCAACTTTAAAATATACTTTAGCCCGTATGATAAATTCACACGGGCTTTTTTAATGCGCAAAAAATATATCAAATGACAGACAAACCTTACATCCCTCTCCCCGAAAACCCCATCGGAATTTTTGATTCCGGCATTGGCGGACTTACCGTTGCAAATGCAATTAACAAGCTATTGCCAAAAGAAAGTCTAATTTATTTTGGTGACACTGCACATTTGCCTTACGGTGAAAAATCGCCCGCAGCTATTAAAAGTTATGCACTGAACATCAGCGAGGTGCTGCTCAAGCATCACTGCAAAATAATTGTGATTGCATGTAACACAGCATCTGCACTTGCATACAAAACAGTTAAAGATCATGTGGAAGGTAAAGTGGAAGTAGTAAGTGTGATTGAACCAACAGTTGAATTTGTAACTGCAAATAATTTTGCAAAACACATTGGCGTTATCGCTACCAAGGCAACAATAAAAAGTGATGTGTATGCAGAGGAAATAAAAAAAGCAAACAAATCAATCATCGTTGAATCGCTTGCTACACCGCTACTCGCACCCATGATTGAAGAAGGATTTTTTAATAATAAAATTTCTAAAACAATTATTAACGATTACCTGTCGCGACCTAAATTAAAAAAAATTGATACGCTTATATTAGCATGTACGCATTATCCTTTGATCAAACCTGAAATTGAAAATTATTATAAAGGCAAGGTTAAAATTCTGGACTCAACTGAAATTGTTGCTCAAAAAGTGAAAGAGAAATTACAGGCATCACATCTTCTTAATAAAGGCAAAGCGCGCAAGCATCATTTTTACGTAAGTGATTACACAAAATCCTTTGAACAAAGCACACGGTTATTTTTCACAGGAAATATAAAACTTGAATTGCTTAATATCTGGAAATCATTTTGAGATGTCGGTTCACTTTTTACATTTACACTCAGAATCAAAAGTGACGATTCCACCTGCACTGATTTTTACATGAAACAATTCACAGGAAATAATTCACGAAGTAAAGTTGACTATGAGTACGAACTTGAAATACAGCGTACCATCATCAATTTTGCTACATCTATGTTTCAGCAAAACAAGGTGGAAGATATTTTATGGGATGTAGTTCAGAATAGTATTGCCAAATTAAATTTTGAAGACTGCGTGATTTACATGATTGATCAAGAGCGGAAAGTTTTGGTGCAGAAAGCAGCTTACGGACCTAAAAGCATTGAAGAATTAAAAATCATGAACCCGATGGAAATCCACATCGGGCAAGGTATTGTAGGTACTGTTGCAAAAACAGGGATAGCAGAAATTATTCCCGACACAACGAAAGACCCGCGCTACATAAAAGATGATGCCATGCGTTTTTCTGAAATTGCTGTTCCTATTACTTACGAGGGCGAGATTTTAGGCATTATAGATTCTGAACATTCGCAGAAAAATTTTTTTACTGAACGCCATAAACAAATACTCACAACCATCGCAACGCTTTGCGCATATAAAATAAGCCGCGGACGTGTTGAAGAAAAAATGACAAAGCGCGAATTGGAGTTGGCAGAAATGAAGCGCGACCTTGCCGAAGCAAAATTGATTGCGTTGCGTTCGCAAATGAGTCCGCATTTTATTTTCAATTCGCTTAACGCAATTCAGCATTTTATTTTTTCGCAGCAAAATGATGTTGCGCTCACTTACCTCAATAAATTTTCAAAACTCATTCGTTTGATTTTGCAAAAAGCAAACGACCAGGTTATAACATTGGAAGATGAGATTATAATGCTCGAGTTGTATATGCAATTAGAAGCACTCCGTTTTTCTGACAAGTTTGAATATGTGATAAACATTGACAAACACATCAACAAGCAAGTTACTGAAGTGCCTGCAATGATGATTCAACCTTTCGTGGAATATGCCATCAATTATTCACTGATGAATAAAAAAGACAAGGGAAAATTATCGCTCGATTTTAAATTGGAAGATGACTTGATTTACTGCTCAGTAATGGACAATGGTATTGCGCGCAGCGAATCGGAACTGATAAAAAACAAAAGAGCCATGCAGGGCAATGATGCCATTGAAAATACCTTTAAACGATTGGCAACCTTAAATGCTTTTTCTGAAAAACAATCATCAATAGAAATTAATGATCTTAAAGATGATGACGGAATTCCCACAGGCACACAAGTGGAAATTATTTTGCCGATTGAGGAAGATTAATTCGATGAACTCAACATCTCCTTCACTTCTGAATACCTTCTGCGAGAAACCTCCACCCGCGAATCATCATTCAAAATTACAAAGCCATCATTGCTTAATGATTTTATAAATTTTCGATTTACTAAGTGTGATTTATGCACGCGCAAAAAATTGTGTTCCCCAAGCATATCCTCATATTCCTTTAAAGTTTTTGAAGTGATCATGTTCTTACGTTTGTTCAGAAAAAATTTAGTGTAATTACTATCAGCCTCGCAACGAATGATTTCTTCTGTTTTTAAAAAGTAAGTTCCTTCTGTTGTATTGAGTGCAAGGCGGTATTCACTTTTCTTTTCAGTGTTGAGGTTGCGAATAAAATTTTCAATGAGCGATTTATTATCAATGCCGCGTTTGCGCTTATCCAGGAAACGATTTACAGCAACCTGCAACTCATCAGTATCAAGCGGCTTTAAAAGGTAATCGAGTGCGCTGAATTTTATTGCTTTTATCGCATACTGATCATAAGCAGTTATAAATATCACTTCAAATCCAGGTTCTTTGAACTGCTGTAAAAAATCAAAACCATTCATCACAGGCATTTCAATATCAAGAAAAACCAAATCGGGTTTGAACTTGTCAACTGCCTTTGCAGCCTCCAAACCGTTTTCGCACATAGCCGTTATAATCATATCAGGATAATACTTCGACAACTTAATCTGCAATTGCTCGCGATTAAATTTTTCATCATCAACTATAATTGCTGTTACTGAACTCATGCCTGCTGAGGTTTTTAAAACACTGCTAAGATAATTTTTCCGTTCAACAGATTATAATTGAAACAAGATAAATTTATTCACTGATTTAACCATAAATTGAATTTTAAACCTTAGTAGAAAGCTATAACACACACAACAAAACCTTATTACCTTCTCTATTTATTCTAAAGAAAATAAGGTAATAAGGTTGACTTATGAGGTTCCACTTTTCTACTAAGGTTAAGGAAAAAGTAAGGTTTTTCATTCTGATATTATGTACTCATTTATCTCGTTCATTGTACACCTATCTGTTTCTTTTCTATCACGAGAAGCGATAAAAAAGACCGGCATCACTGCCGGTCTTTTTAAAATGAAAATTAACTTCAGGTTGGTTTTATTGCTTCACTATTTTTTGTGAATAGCTTTTTCCTGATTTTGTGTTGAGTGAAAGGTGATACAAACCAGGTTTTAAATCAGCGGCATCTATATTCAATTCATTGTGACCTGTAACAATTTGCTTTTCCGTTTTAAAAACAAGCTTTCCCATTGCATCAAAAATTGAAAGTGAGCCTTCGGTTTCATCATCTGCATTGTTAAACCGGCAAACAAAACCATTTGTAAAAGGATTAGGTGATACTGTAATCGTTGAAATTATTTCAATTACTTTACTACCTATCTCGTTACTGTTATTATTTGCATCTCTTGGTGCGCTGTGCAATGTAATCGAACACGGATTTATTTTTGCCTTGAATGCACAGCCGCTTGGGGCTGTGAAGCCAAGATTTAAAGTTATTTCATTACCCGCATAAAATCTTACTTCTTTAGTACCTGAAACAGAATTAACATTGGTCGGTCCGAAGGTCAAAACCTGGTCAATTGCTTCGTACGTTTTGTTTGAAGTTGCTGCTGTCAAAGTTCCGGTAAGCGATTTAATATAATATGGGCTTTGACTTCCAACACCTACTGCATGCCATGCATTGCCAACCTGAATTGCCTGGTTAGAACAACTTCCAAACAAATCAATTGCCGCTTCAATCCATGCATCACGCGCATCAACATAATTTGCAGAACTGTTTACATACATCAATCCCGACCATGCAATTTCAATTGCATCATTTATTCCTATTCCGTTAACATGATAATTATTTTGCAAATCATTCACACCCGTACCGCCTTCTACTAAAAGATAAAAGAAGTGATTCTGCACACTTGAATTCGTATGCACACCTCCATTGTCATCACTACCACTATACCAATATGAACCGGTATAAGTATCAGGATTGTCTTTAGCATTTGGATTAATAAATGATCTATGGTAATTAACATTGGTGCGGTCTTCTGCATGAAGCCATGTTGGTGTTGTCCAGTTATTTTCAACAGCCATCTCCACTATCTCTCCAAAAATATCAGAGAACGATTCGTTCAATGCACCTGATTCATCACTGTAATCGAGGTCGGATGAAAAATTTGTAACACCATGCGTAAACTCATGGGCTACAATGTCGAGAGTGGTATAGGAATCAGAATCATTTACCAAACCATCTCCATATCCAAAATCAAAGTCTTCGTCAAATGGCGTGTAACGTGCATTGTTACCACTTGTATTTCCATTATCATCAATAAAATTAAAACCTACTGTGCAATCTATGCTTCCTGATGAGTTATCGTAACTGTTCCAGCCAAAATGCGAAACGTAGTATTGGAATGTTTGCCGCATTCCCCAATTTACCTGCGCTGCATCAGATGTTGTTCCAGTCAAACCTGTCCATGTATTGCCGGAAGTGTAATTACATTTAGGGTCGTTGGTATCATAATCTTCCACATGAATATATGCTGCATTGCAATCATCCCACATTTCATAATAATTACCACTGCTGCAACGGTTTTGCTGCGAAGTATAAACAGTTTGCGGACCATTGTACGGCAAGTCAATGGTAGTTCCATTGCAGTTTGCATCAAGCGAATAGTTGTTTACAATTTCGCCTGTAGCGGCATTGATAATCACCCGTTGCGAATTGCTTTTACTCATTGCAACATCAAACTTCCAGCATAGAATAAAATCTTCACCCTTAAAATCTGCTTTGCCTTTTGGTTGAGCATAAACTAATTCACCTTTAGGATATAGGCTGTAAGACGCATCCTTTTTCTTCAAACGGATTTTTTCAACTTTTCGCTGGTCAAGCCATCCATAATCTTTTGCAGGAATAATTGATAGCGCTTTTTGTAATGCATCATTTTCGGTTACTATCGGTTCTATCACATTACCGGGATCCTTTACTAACTTTCCATTTGCTTTTAATGCCACTCCTTCGTGTTCATATACATTCATTGAGGCGCCTAAAACTTTAATCCCATTATGATATTGCTGATATCGTTTAATAGTAATCCCAGTCATTGCAACTTCATTAGTCCTGAAATTTTTCATTTCATCCTTTTCATTTAAGCCGAAATTATTTCTATAAATCTCGAAAACGGTATTGGGATTAATCCTTGCTTCATGTTTAAAATGAATCCATGAAGTTTTTGCATTATCTGTCGTTATATCCTCAAGCATTGCAGCTTGTCTTTGCTGTGCTATTGAACCTTGCCATGCAAGAATCAAGATGAGTAGAGCAAATATTGCTCTTGTATTTATTTTATTTTTCATTTGATTGCGTTTTAGAAATGTGAAATTTTAGATTACTTCTTCAATGATTCAATCTCTTTACGTAAGTCTTTATTCTCATCGTTAAGTTTGATTACATAAAGGGTTAACTCTTCCACTTTTTCTAAGAGTTTCTTTTGCATTTCTCCAACATGGTAGCCACCGTCTGCTTCAACAGTTTTAGCGGAAGGAAGTCCTGGTAAATGTTTGTTTTCATTAAGATTGTTTTTCAATTCTTCTAAAGGCATTAATGAATAGCCTTTGTCAAAAACATAATCAGGCCAGCTACCTTCTAACTGCACTTTTAATTCCTCGCAAATAACTTTACCGCCAACTGATACTATATATCCCGAAGCACCATTAGTTGTTCCAACACGGAGAGAAGAAGTATAAGTAGTGCCGTTAAAATAGCCAGCCCAAAAATTTGCAGAACCAGATGCTGTGCCATAAACTCCATAAGCCGGGTTGCTTGCGGTGCCATTGGATGCACTTCCATACACACCAAAATTTTGTGTGCCGTAAAGCGACTCACCATACACTCCATAGTTTGCTCCACCGCCATTGGCATATCCATAAACACCTTTTGCCGCAACAGATGCATCGGCCTTAAAACTACCGCCAATGGATGAGCCGCTACCACTGTTTTTTACATCCACACTTAATCCCGTAGTTCCGCTGCCGGTGTTCATCGTGTTCGTTATAGAAGCCGAAATCACTTTTGATGAGTTGATTAAATCAATCGGGTAAGATGCGCTGCCCTTTCCGATTCCTAAATTTCCACTGGTGGTAACAATAAGTTTTGTGCTGCCGTTAATCGAAAGCTTAAACGGTGAGGTTGATGCAGGAGCGTCAACTTCTAATACACTTGTTTGAACAGTTGTTCCCAATCCAAGATAACCGCTTGAATTTAAAAACATTTTAGTAGTACCATTTGAACGTAAACTCATAACGCTTGTTGATGTTGGAGCGTCAACCGTAAGCATTGAGCTTGGTACATCAACTCCTATTCCTACTTTATCTGAAAAATATCCGCGTCCGTGGAAGTAACCTGCAAAATCACCTGTTCCCGGTGCATCACCATAAAGACCTATATTGTTAATGTTACCACTTGCACGACCATAAACAGCAACATTTTTATCAGTTGTGCCGCCAAAGCTTACAACTCCATTAGCCAAACCATAAATACCATAGTTAGTGCCACTTGCGCTATTACTTTTATTCCAGCCAACAACACCTGCACCATGGTCAGATGCATCTTCCTTGATACCAAGCACACCCATATTGGTTAGGCTTGTCGGAAATCCGTTAATTGATGCACTTGAATTTAAATTTGCACCGAGGTAACCATTAGCTCGTGTGCCACCATTATAAATTCGTCCACGGCTTGCTGCATACACTTGGTCAAGCGCAACGGTTGTTAGTCCAGTGAAAGAACTATAAACACGCGATGTTGTTTCGGGCGTAATATTAAAACCAGCATAACCAGAAGAATTGATGGTCATTCGCGTTGAGTTACTTGTTTTAATTCTGAAGTCAACTGCATCGGTAGTGCCGATGAAATTTGAAGTCGTAGTGCCGCTGTTTCCTGTAAGCGACCATTGCGAAAACGATTGTGTTGCGATAAACACGGTTGCGATAATGAGAAGTAATTTTTTCATTTTTGTTTTGTTTTTAATAAATTAAAATATGAACTGTTTGTAATTGATGAAACAAAACTACAGCACATCTCGCAGGTGATAAGCCGTTATTGAGTTAGCGTTGGAGTTATTGAGTTAGCGGTAAAAAGAAAATCGGTATTATATGTTGAACAGATTAGCAATCTGTTTTTCTAAATAGCAATCGCGTATTTCGGAATCTTTGAAAATACTTAGCATGTTTGCACGATTAAAAATTTTAAATTGCATTTCATTTTTTCTTATGACTTCTAAGTTCAGTTACTTTTACTTTCTCCTCCTTTTTTTATCTGCAGATTTATCAGCACAGGTAAATACAGATTCTTTACAGCGTGTTCTCATCAGCCAAAAAGACGATACCGCAAAGGCAGGAACATTGTTCAGACTTGGTGATGCTTATCGCAGAAAAAATCCCGACACCACTTTGTATTATGCAGATGAATTGATGCAGTTGAGCAAAAAACTTTCGTACACAAAAGGAATTGCCGATGCACTTTATCTTAATGGGGATGCACTTTATACTTCTTTTGAATTTGATTCAGCCATTGTTTTTTATCTCAATGCAAGAGAAAAGTACGAAGCCGCCAATGAAAAAAAGCGAGCTAATAGAATGACTATGCTGGTTAGCAATGCCTATCTTCAGTCAGATAATTTTGCCCGTTCAGCTGAATATGGAGAGATTGCTGAAAAGCAAGCTGCCGAACGCAAGGATACAGCGGAACTGATAGATATTTACTTCATCTCTTATGGAGCTTATGAGGGCCTAGGCAATTCAACAGCGGCTTTTGAAACTGCAAAGAAGGCAATTGAATACGGGGAAAAGATTAATGATAAGGTACGTCTTGGCAAGGCATTAGTTCAAATAGCAATGTTGTATGAGCGCAAAGGGAACTATGCTGATGGAAAAAAGTATGCAATTCAGGCACGTGATTTATTGTTTGCAAATGGCGATTCTCTCAATGGATATAAAGTATCAACTTGTATTTACAGCTCTGCATTTTCATTAGGTGATAGCCTTGGCAGTATAAAAAACCTTGAACAGGTCTATGCCTGGCTTGAATCCCACAATCAATTGCTTGCATTGACACCTTGTGGTCTCACACTTGGTCAGATGTATGAGGATATGGGCATGTACAAAGAAGCGATAGTGCTTTATGAAAAAGTTTTGCCCGTGGCGGAACAAACCAACAACGAATTGAATATTGCAGACCTGTTATTTTTTTCAGGAATGGATTATTTTTTGACGGGTGATTATCGCAAGGCGCTAATTGCGTTACAAAGAGCCGAAACTGTTTGCAATGAGAATGATTTGAAAAGTGTTTTGCCTGATGTGTATGAGTTTCTCGCAAAAACTTATGGCAAAACCGGCAATTACAAAGCTGCCTTCTTTTATTATGATGCCTGCAACACCATGAAGGATAGCATTTATAAAGCGGATGAAATGGTTGCTCAAAAAGAAGTAATGGCTAAGTATGAAAATGAAATCAAAGAAAATAAAATCAAACTGCTTTCAACTGAAACTGCGCTTAATACTGCTGAAGCGCAAAAACAAAAGCAGTTAAAAAATATTTTTATTGTTGGTGCAGTAATGCTACTGCTGCTTGCAATAGTGTTGTTCAACCGCTTTCAACTAAAAAGAAAAACAGCTATTAAACTTGAAGAACAAAATAAATTAGTTCAGAAAGCAAAAGAGCGTGCAGAACAAAGCGAACAATTCAAGCAACAGTTCCTCGCTAATATGAGCCATGAAATACGCACACCTATGAATGCCATATTGGGCATGAGCAGGCTGCTGCTTGATAAACAACATGACCAGCAAAGCACTTCTTATCTTGAAGCGATTAAAAAATCTTCTGATAATTTATTGGTTATCATCAATGATATACTTGACCTTTCAAAATTAGAAGCACATAAAATGGAGCTTGAAAAAGTTCCGTTCAATGTGAAAGAGCAATTGCAATTTGTATATGATACTTTTAAAGTAAAGGCAGGTGAAAAAAAGATTCAGTTTGAATTAAATATTGATAACGATGTTCCCCAATTTATTATTGGTGATGCTCCGCGATTAAATCAAATACTCATTAATTTAGTAGGCAATGCAATTAAGTTTACGGATGTAGGAAGTGTGCGGTTGGAAGTTGTGACAGAGCAATTGGCAATTAGCAATTGGCAATTAGCAAAGGAAAAAACTCACTCTGAACAGTTGCCAGTTGCCAATTGCCAATTGATTTTTAAGGTAACCGACACCGGCATCGGCATTGAGCAAGAAAAACTAAATTCCATTTTCGAATCCTTTCAACAAGGCAATGTAAGTGATAACAGAAAATTTGGTGGTACAGGTTTGGGATTAACCATTGCAAAAAATTTAGTTGAATTATTCGGCAGCGAATTAAAAGTTGAAAGTGAACCGGGCAAAGGCTCTGTGTTTAGTTTTGAAATTGCATTTGAAGTTGCAGATGAAATTAAAATAACGGAGCATAAAACAACAACAGCAATTGAAGTTCCTTCAAACTTAAAACAACAAACCTTAAATGTTTTAATAGTTGATGATAATGAATACAATGCAATAGTTGCAAGCGATACACTTATAAAATATTTCCCCAGCTCAACTTTTACAGTTACAAAAAACGGCAAGGAAGCAATTGAAAAAATTGCCAATTGCCAATTGATTTTAATGGATATCCAAATGCCAATTATGGATGGCTATGAAGCAACACGCTACATCCGAAAAAATTTTGAAAGCCCGCTGAACAATATTCCCATAATTGGTTTAACTGCATCAGTAATAAGAAGCGATTTGGATAAGTGCATTGAAGCCGGAATGAACAGTTATGTTCCAAAACCGTTTAAAGAAGAAGAATTAATTAATGCAATTGTTGATGTTCTTAGGGCACAAAAATTACCGAATGAAAAACGGGATGCAGGCACAACGATTGAAACACCAGTTAATGAGAGTGAAGAAGACAAATACAAAAAGTTGTTTTTAAAATTAGTTCCTGAACGGATTGAAAAAATTGAACAAGCTATGAAACGCAATGACTGGCAAACAATAAAACAAACCGTACATTTAATGCAGCCGCAATTGATTGATGCAGGTTTGACAGAACATAAAGACTTGTTTGAAGAATTTGAAAATTTTGATGGTAAGACTTCTCACCGGACATGGTTTGAAAAAACAACTTTATTCTGCAACATTGTAAAAGAGAAAATAACAGAAGTAGCAAGTTGAGTTACGCATGAAACAAATCAAAACAATAATTATTGATGATGATGTTTTTATTCACGAACAACTTAAAGATAAGTTGAAACTTCTTTTTCCTGAAGTTCATGTGGCGGCAGTTTGCGAAAATGCAATTCATGGTATTGAAGCCATTAAACTTCACACACCCGCTTTGATTTTTTTGGATATTCAAATGCCCGGCATCAATGGTTTTGAAATGCTCAATCATGTTGACCGCAATCAGCTCAAAGTAATTTTTATCACTTCTTATAATCAATATGCAATTGAAGCAATTCGCTACAGCGCTTTTGATTATCTCTTGAAACCGATAAAAGATGAGGAATTAAAAAATTCAATTAAACGTTTCCACCAATCTGTAGATGAACTCTCCTTCAAAGGAAAAATTGAAAACCTGTTGCACAATATTAATCATAAACAGGAAGCGTTTCAATTAATCATCCCATTGCGCCAGGGCGAAAAAAAATTAGCAGTAAATAATATTGTGCGATGCGAAGCTGATTCCAATTACACACACTTTTATCTAAACGACCAATCAAAATTCACAGCCTCAAAAACTTTAAAAGAATGTGAGGAGTTACTTTCTGAAAAAGATTTTATCCGGGTTCACAAATCACATTTGCTTAACAGGCGCTATATCCGTTCGATGCAAAACGATACTCACGTACAATTGAATGACGGTGCATTGGTAGAAGTATCGAGAAGAAAACTACACGAAGTAAAAAACAGTATTGGCAATTATTTTGGCTAATCAATGCGGAGAGGGCGGGATTCGAACCCACGATGCACTTTTGGCGCATACACACTTTCCAGGCGTGCTCCTTCAATCACTCGGACAACTCTCCTTTTTTAATCGGGGCCGCGAAGTTATAAAGTTGAATTAATGGCGATAAACAATTTTATAATGTACCTGCTTTTAGTCCTGGGTCAAAAAGATTTTTTTTAAAAAACTTTTAAGATTAATTTAAAATGTTATTATTGCATGGTAATGATTTCAAAATTATTACGGCCTTAAATTAAAGCCCAGTAAATAAGATCAGACTTATTTCATTTAATAAACTTAAAAACCAAATACTCCATTAATAACCCAAAACGGTTAAACTCCAATTATAAGCAACTTAAGCTATGTCATTTATTGATTCATCACGACCATTAATAAGTTTTCAGAATTAGATTGCAAGTGCTGGGCAAGAATTGTTTTAAGTGTTCATCAAATAAGTTTTATCAAATTATGATTTGTAAATTGAATTGATAAATGAAAACCCTTGAAGAAGAAATTATAGCAATGGATCAAAAAGTAAATTTTGAAAAAGACGTTTTTATAAGCTATGCGCATATTGATGACCAGCCTATTACACTCAATAAAGATGCGAAGGGATGGATAAGCAACTTTCACACGCTGCTTAAAAGACGCCTTGATATGGTGGTTGGAAGAGAAATGAATATCTGGCGCGATGAAAAACTACAGGGCAATACAGAATTTGGTCCCGAGATAGTTGAACAGTTTCCAAAAATGAGAGTGATGATTTCGATTATAACTCCACGATATGTCAAATCAGATTGGTGCAGGCGCGAAATGCAGGAGTTCTATAGAGCTGCTAACTCAAATGGTGGCATCAGTTTTCACAATCAATGGCGCATTTTTAAAGTAGTAAAGACTCCTTTTGACAGATCAATTATTAATACGCTGCCGGCAGAAATTAATAAAATTTATAAGGACATTCTCGATTATCAGTTTTATATTAAAGAATCTGAAACCGGAGATAAATTTTCAGAGTTGAATCCTGAAGGCTCTGCCGATAATGTAAGCACACAAAAGTTTATAGAAAAGTTGGAGGATGTGGTACAAAATATCGCTAAACTTATCGAACAACTTAATAATGAAGGTAAAGTTAATCCAGATCAAAAGAAAATTTATCTCGCTGAAACTACTTACGACTTACACGAGTACAGGGAAAAATTAGTGAGGCAGTTAGAAGACACCGGTTATATTGTATTACCTGATACCACGCTTCCTGGTGTATTAAATGAATTCAATACTGCAGTTCAAACTTTTATTGACCAAAGTGTTTTATCACTGCATTTAATAAGTTCAACTAACTATGGTTCTCCACCAGAAGGCACTATAAAATCAAAAGTTATTATTCAAAATGAAATAGCCGCAAAAAAAAGCGCAAGTAATAATTTGCCAAGATTAATTTGGATACCGCCTGCAACCACATTGGCCGATACGGATACAGAAACCAAAGAGATGCAAAGCGAGTTTTTAAAAAAGCTTAAAACAGCTAAGGAAAATACCCCCGATATTTTAGAAGGAATAACCCTGGAAGATTTTAAAGAAGCTATTGCCAATAAATTTAAAGCAATAGAGCAGGAAGAAAAAGCGCGTAAAGAAGCCGAAGAAAAAGCTAAACAAGATGATCAAACTCCTAATGTTACTGATGTTGCTGCAAGTGCTGAAGTAAAAAAGGTTTATCTCATTTGCAATGACCAGGCTGATTTGGAAACCACAGGACCCTTAAGAAAATTAATTAAAAACAACAATTTATCATTATTGCTTCCAAATTTTAGCCAGCCGGAATTGCTACAAAAACAACATGCCGATTATTTAAAAATTTGCGATGCCGTAATTATTTACTTTGGATCGGGTAATGACCTGTGGATGGACAACAAAGCTGGTGATATTGACGGATTAATAAGAGATGCAGCAAAGCCATTGTTAGCCAAGGCAATCTATACAACTGGAACAGATGATGATGGAACTAAAGCAGATTATAAATGGCCCGGTGGTGCAGTTATTCAAGGCATTGAAGGTTTAAAACCTGAATTGTTTAACGACTTTTTTCAAAAACTTAAATAAGCGCTTTTATGATTGATACTCCCCCCACCATTCCGCAATTTAGAAAGCCGTTTGTTGGATTACGTGCCTTTGAACAAAATGAGAGCTATCTTTTTTTTGGTAGAAATAAACCCATTGAAGATTTATCGAAGAGGTTGATAGGAAGCCGCTTTCTTGCCGTTATCGGTTCATCGGGCAGTGGCAAATCATCGTTGGTTAAGTCTGGTTTATTGCCGAATATTTTTAGTGGGTTTTTTACGGTTGGTACTAACTGGAGGGTGGCCTTAATGCGACCGGGAGAAAATCCTATCGGTTATTTAGCCGAAGCGCTTACCGAAAAAAAATCACTTTTCCCTAAAGTCAAACAAACCGGTGATGCCACGTACCAGCAAATTATTGAAGCTACTTTAAGAAGGAGTGAAAATGGATTGTTGCAGGTTTATAAAGAAGCATTTGGACTACTGAAAATTGATGAAAATGCCACTACAAAAAAGAAGACTGACAACTTGCTTATTGTAGTTGATCAGTTTGAAGAGCTATTTAGATTCAGGCAATATGAAAAAGAAAACAATCTTGGTAAAAGTGATGCACAGCATTTTATAAAAATACTTTTAACGGCAGCACAGCAATCAGAATGTCCAAACATATATGTATTGCTCACCATGAGGAGCGACTTTTTGGGTGACTGTTCAGAGTTCAACGGATTACCCGAAGCTATTAATAACGGACAATACTTAGTTCCCCGCATGACTCGCGATGAAATACGCGAAGGTATAACCCAGCCCATAGCCGTAGGTGGCGCTGTTACAAGTCCGCGATTAGTTACCCGGATATTAAACGATATTAATAACGACACAGATCAACTACCCATATTGCAACATGCCATGATGCGCACGTGGGATGCGTGGAGTAAAAGAATGATTTCTTATTGGGAGATTGCTCAACTCGCAAAAAATTACAGCTTTGAAAATTGGAAAAAATGGTTAGCCAATGAATGGGCGGGCAATGAGGCAAAGAAATATCCCAAAGAGGAATTGGAGCACAGGAAGGAAAAATATGAGAAAAAATTAATTGAAGTATGGGAACAATCAAGCTCAAACAACGATTTTAGTTTTGATGCATGGTTTAAAAGAAATCCGCTTGACACACAAATAGACTTTGACGATTATGATAAGATAGGAACCCTGAAGCTTTCGTTATCACAACATGCTGATGAAGCTTATTCTGAATTTAAAACCGAAGCAGATCAAAAAATATGCGAGTTGATGTTTAGAGCATTAACGGATAAAACTGCCGATGCACGTGGCACACGCAGACCACGCAAAGTAATTGACCTCTGTTTGTTAACCAATGCAACACAAGCACAAGTTATTAATCAAGTTGAAGTATTTAGAAAACCTGGACGCACTTTTTTAATGCCGCCACCTGATAAAGGAGAATTAACTGATCAATCAATTATTGACATCTCACATGAAAGCTTAATGCGCGTGTGGGAGCGATTGGTAAAATGGACAGAAGAAGAAGCGCAAAGTGGAGATACATTTAAACGACTTGCCGAAGATGCAAAACGCGAAGCAAATAAAGTAGGTAGCTTATGGGTTAATCCTGAACTTGAAATAGGATTAAAATGGAAAGAAAAATTTAATAATAATGATGATCTGATAAAAGTGTGGGCTAAATCATACAATGCTAATGTAGATCAGGCACTCAAATTTTTGTCGAGAAGCAATGAAGCGGCAATTGCATTTAAAGAAAAAGAAGAACGCCTAATCAAAGAAGAGCAAGAAAGAAAAGAAGCTGAAGCAAAGAGAATCAGGGACGAAGAAGAAAAGGAAAGAAAGAGAAAAAGAAATTATTTAATTGCGGGATTAATAGTGCTTTTTTTAGGTTTACTTATTGTTTCTTATTTTTTAATTACAGTAAGTAAAGCAAGGCATGAAGCAGAAGATGCTAAAAACGCTGCAATGAAGAGCGACTCCTTAGCTCAGATTGCAAGAGACAAAGCAATAAGAAGCGACTCATTGGCTCAGATAGACAGGGATAAAGCAATTTTGAGCGATTCGTTAGCCCAGATAGATAGGGATAAAGCTATTTTGAGTGACTCGTTAGCCCAGATTGCAAGAGATGGCGCAATAATAGCAAGAGACAAGGCCAAAGAAGCAGAAAAACGCGCTCGCGATGCAGAAGCTAATGCAGTGGCAGAAGGAAGAACAAGTGCAGTAGGCGAATACCAACGACTAATAAGGGAAGGGCCAGAAGACAAGGATTCAATTCTTAATAAGAATAATAATTTTCAATATAAAGTTGTTGCCTACTGCAAACATTTAGATTTTTTGAGGGACTCATTACGGCCTGATTCTTTAAGAGTTAAAAATGCCGTTAAAAAGAATAATGAGCTTTATGAAAAACTTTACTTTTCATTGAAAGCGCTTAAAGCAGTTGATAATGCTATTGCTTTAGAAAACTCAACAAAGGCAATACATATTGAAGATAAGGATAAAGTTATATCAATTACAGCCAACAATGGATTAAATATAGCTGCCACCCAAAACAATTGTTTAATAGTAAATTCAACCGACACTATTTACATGGGCAAGCTGGTCACTGCCTTGTCTTATTCTGAAAAAGATAATATCATATTTTTTGGTTTGGTTAACGGTGAAATAGGTTTCATCAAATATCAGAAAAACAAAAAAAACCAACCGGTTTTTAATCGTAAAAACGATTTGCGTTCAAAAATATCTGCATTAGGTTTTTTCACTAAAAATGACAGAAATTATTTATTGGCAACAAGTTATGCCGGCTCTGCTGTATTGTTTGAATTTGATTCAAGAACAATTAGCGATCAATTAACTGAAGACAAAAAATTTCCGGTGATTGAATTGCCTGAATATTATGGGGAAATTGAAAATGCTAAGTATGATGGTAATGCAAAAATTCAACTTGAAACTTCTAAAGGAACTTATCTATGGAATCCGTTTACTGACGATATATTACAAAAGTTAGAAGCCATTTTAGTGAAACCCGATAATCAGAAATTAGAAGGTATTAAGAAATCAACACGCATTTACAACTAAAAACATGAAAAAGCTTTACTTACTATTTACCGTGTTTTTTATAATGCTCCATCAAGGGCAAGTATTTTCGCAATGTGGAATTAAAATAATTCCCGACACTTTAAATTTATCTATTTGTGCAGGTGATAGTGTTTTAATTTCTGTAACTGATACTTCAACAATATTTACAGGTTCATTCAACTGGTCACCTGCTGCGGGTCTTAGCGCCACCACAGGCAGCAGCGTGTGGGCTAAGCCGGGGAGTATTACAAAATATTACGTAAGCAAAATCGGCTGTAGCGATAGCGATTCGGTTACAGTCAATGTAAATCCGCTTCCCGCATGTTCGATTACGGGTAATACATCAGGTTGTTCCGGTAGTCTAACTCAATGGTGCGCTCCGAATGGTTTAGCTCCTTACCTGTGGAGTACAGGTGCAACAACTAAATGTATTAATTTAAATACAGCCGGAACCTATACAGTTACAGTTACAAGTGCGGCCAGCTGCACAAGCAGTTGTCAAAATTCACTTACAGTTAATCCAACACCAATTTGTTCAATTACAGGCAATAGTTCTGATTGCTCCGGAACCACAACTCAGTGGTGTGCTCCTGCAAGTCTTAATTCATATTCATGGAGCAGCGGTGCAACCACACAATGTGTTAATGTTAATTCTTCTGGAACCTATACTGTTACAGTTACTGATGTAAATGCATGCACAAGTAGTTGTCAAAAAATATTTAATTCCAATTCATTGCCAACGGCTTCAATAGACGGGGATACTTCACTGTGCAAGTTTAGCCAGGACTCCATTACTTTTTCAGGATATAATGGAACCGCCCCATATACCTTTACCTATAAAATTGACAATGGTAACGTTCAAACCATTTCTACAAATGCGCTTGATTCAACAGCATATTTATTTCCCAATACAAGCGTTCCGGGAACTTATCATTATATATTAATTTCAGTAAGCGATGCTAACGGCTGCACCAATGCACAACCTGAAACGTTAATTGTTAAGGTTAAACAAACAGTTCTCGCCCAATTTAACGGAACTAATGCTGTTTGTCAAAATGACCCTGCTCCGCTAATCACATTTACAGGCGTTAATTGTACTCCTCCTATTACTTTCACTTACACCATAAATCAAAACGATACGTTTACTGTGACAACAACTACCAACGACACTGCAATAGCTGCACCAACTGGAATTGTGGACACTTATGTTTATAATTTAATCGGGGTTACTGATTTAACCTGTTCAAACAATCAAAACAAATATGTTACAATTAAAGTAAACAGCTTACCAACTGCTACTATAAACGGAACTTCGGAGGTTTGCCAATTTGATACACCACCGCTAATTACTTTTATTGGCCCGGGTAGTGGCACACCACCATACATTTTTACCTACAACATAAACGGAGGTACAAGTTTAACCGATACTGCGGGGGGCAGCAGCATCAGCATTGGCGCATCAACTGATAGCGTTGGAACATTTGTTTATAATCTTATTGCTGTAAGCGATGGCAATGGATGTTCGCAACTTCAAACAGGTAGTGCAACCGTAGTTATTGATTCATTACCCGATGCTACTATAAGCGGCACTGCTTCCGTTTGCCAGAATGCAACATCACCGTATATAACCCTTACAGGTATAAAGGGTAAAAAACCATTTGATTTTACATACATCATAAACGGAGTTACAAATACGATTACAACCAGTGCAGGAAACGATACCGTAAATGTCCCTGTACCAACAAATGTTGCAGGCACATTTACCTACTACCTTGCATCCGTTGCAGATTCAAATGGTTGTGCAAGTGCAATCAATCAAAGCACTTCCATTGTTATTAATGCACTGCCTAATGCAAGTGTGATTGGTTCAACTTCTGTTTGTAAGAATGGTTCGTCTCCTATAGTCATCTTTACGGGCAGCAATGGTATTCAGGATTATTCTTTTACTTATAACATAAATGGAGGCGTCAACCAGGTTATAACCACAACCGGAAGTGATACAGTATCCGTAATTGCACCAACAGGTACTGCGGGAATTTTTAATTACATTTTAATTTCTGTATCCGATTCAATTGGTTGCACCCAGAATCAATCCGGCACTGCGACCGTAACAATAAATGAATTACCTGGTGCAACATTAAATGGTGATACAGCAGTTTGTCAAAATGATTCGCCTCCTGTTATAACTTTTGCAGGAACTAACGGTACTTCTCCTTACAGTTTTACATACGTGACCAATGATGGAATTAATCCTGCGGATACTAATACAGTTAGCTCAAATGGATCGGACTCCATAAAAACAATAACGGTGCCTACTAACATTCCCGGAAATTATAGCTATCAGTTAATTGGAATACAAGATGCTAATGGCTGTATCGGAACCATTACAGATAGCGTTTCAATAACTATAAACCCATTGCCTAATGCAACAATAAGCGGTTCAACAGTGATTTGTAAAAATGATCCAGGCCCATTAATAACATTTACAGGTTTAACCGGAACCAAACCATTTAAATTTAGCTATAATATCAATGGAGGATTAACTGATTCAATAACCGTATTTAACAGCAACGATACAAGTATCGTTGTACCAACAAACCAGGAAGGCGTTTATGCTTATAATATTTCATCAGTTCAGGATTCTAACGGATGTACACAAATTGTTAACGGTCAAATTGCAACAATTACAATTAACTCATTACCTATGGCAACCATAAGCGGCACTACCGCTGTTTGTGAAAATGATACTGCACTCCCCCTCATTACATTTACCGGTGCTACAGGTACTATTCCCTACACCTTCATTTATACTATTAATGGCGGTGCTAATAATACCGTAGTAACAACAGGAAATAACATCGCTACCGTTACCGCTCCTACTACAGCGTTTGGAACTTTTATTTATAATTTAATTTCTGTGACTGATGGCAATGGATGTTCACAAACACAAACAGGCACAGCAACAATAACCGTAAACACGTTACCTGCTGCAAGTATTAGCGGAACTGCAACAGTTTGTCAAAATGGTACATCTCCATCAATCACTTTTACGGGTAGCAATGGAACACCTCCATATTCATTTACTTACAACATTAATAATGGCATAAATTCAACAATCACTGCAAGTGGAACTAATGTGTCAATTTCACCACCAACATTTGCAGCAGGCACTTTTGTTTACAATTTAGTTGCTGTTACTGATGCAAATGGTTGCTCCACAGATTCATTGACCGGAAATGCAACTATAATTGTAAATCCGCTACCATCAGATACTATTTTTGTTTCTGTTGATTCAGTTTGCCAAAATGATCCATCACCACCACTAATAACAATTAAAGGACTAAATGGAACATCGCCCTATACTTTTACATATAACATAAATGGAGGAACTCCTTTAACTGCAACTACTACAGGCAGTAATGATAATGTTCAGGTAGCTGTGCCAACCAATGTCCAGCCAGGAATATATAATTATAATTTAACATCAGTATCAGATTCAAATGGATGTTCGCTTAGTCAATCAGGAAGTGTGGCGATAACAGTTCTTCCTTTGCCCGTTATTCAAAATAATTTGCCCAACCTCACTTTGTGTAATGGTGACACATTAAATATTCTGCCATTTACGAGCACTGTTTTTAATTCAGTGTATAACTGGATTGCTATAAATGATATTGGATTTGGTTTATCCGGTACCGGCAACATTCCAAATTTACCGGTGATTAATAATGATAGCACTCCTTTAAATTCAAATATATCTGTACATGCTATATCTCCTTTTGGTTGCATAGGCCCGGTTAAAAGTTTTAATATAGATGTAAATCCAAAACCAACACTACTCTCACTTGATACTACTATTTGCAGCAACCAATTGCTTAACTATACCATTATACCAAGTTTTTATAATAACGTAACTTACGGTTGGAATTCAAATATCAATCCGCTGATAGTCTCAGGAAATAGCAGTCAAAATCCTTCTTCGGATAATATCATAAATGACAATTTGATAAATCATACCAGCACACTTCAGAATTTACCTTATTCGATTTCATTGATTTATACCAATGGAGTAAACACTTGTATAACGACAGATACGGTAACAGTTGCAATAATACCTGCACCACCCAAACCCTACTTTACTTCTGCATTTCCAGGTGATACTATTACATCAGGGGATACCATTACGTTATGTGCCGGATCTACAAACATTAATTTTAATATCATCAATCCCGATACTGCTGTTAATTACGAGTGGCAGGCCAACCCCTCAACAGGAGTTAACATCGGAAATGGAAATAATATTAGTGCGAATACGGTTATATCATTTGACATCACTTCGGGTTCGCCTATTACAATATATGCCATAGCTGATTATATCATTAATGCCGGAACATGCCAGGACACCAGTTTTATGATTGTAAATATCATTAACAGTGGTAATGGATTTGACGAAAGAAAAATTATACCAAAAGAACCCGGTCACCTCCTGGTTTATCCTGATAATTCAATGGATGCCGATAGCGGATATCAATGGGGTTATGATAATTTATTTTATAAAAATAATGATACTATCTCAGGTCCTCCGATTGATATCCCGGGACAGATTTACCAGTTTTTTATTCCTTCATCACAATTTATTTATCATGATTCTTTAAATGAACACGATTATGCCTATTGGGTGTTGCTTACTAAAAGTGAATGTAAAAGCAAAGTTTATTATAACGGCCCCTATGCGCATAAATCTATTCCTATAGAAACAACAGATAATGTTGTTGGGGTTGATGTGTATCCAAATCCTTCGGCAGGTGATTTAAATATTTCGTTGCATGGTAATATTTATGGAAACATAAATGCAAAAATTTATAATGCATTAGGACAAACTGTTTACGAAACCCGTTACGAAAAGAAGCAGGCAGAAATTAATCAGGTGATTAACTTAAATAAAATCCTAGATGGAATATATATGCTGGAATTAACAAGCAGCGATCATCAAAGAATAACAAAAAGAGTAATCGTTTCCCATTAACAACCAGGTAATATGAAATATATTATTGTTTTATTGATTTTAGTTTTTCCATTCCTTGCTATGGGGCAGAATCCTAATAAAGATTCTTTGGCCCAAAGTTTAATTAATGATTTAAAGGATTCATGGAACCTGGGAATTAATGATGACATTAACCAACCGGTAAATATCAGGGTGTTTAATAAATTCAAATCGCTCTTTGATTCTACGGCAACTATTGATGATGAGTTCAATGTCTTGTTTAAATTCAATCCCGACTCGAATAAATCAACTTACCAGGTTGATTCAAATAAGCCATTCGATATATATGCTCACGATATTGCATTGCAGGTTGGTCGCCTTACTATTGAATCAGATAATGCTAAAACAATAATTCCTTCAATATCATCCAGCGGTAAAGAATATGTTTACAAAATTTCGAGAAAGATTACGGCTTATAAATTAAGGAAGTTTGTTTTAGAAGATGCATCAATCTATTTTAACCGTGAAATAAAAATTCGCAAAATTGAATTTACAGATCATTCAGTTGATGAAGAAGCCATAATAATGAACAATAAACTTTACAATAATCCCGATTCAGTTTATCAATTTCAGTCTAATGTTACCTTAACAATAACATTAAGATTTTTAAATGATTCAATGCCAAAAATTTCAAGAATTCAGGCAGCTCCTGTCTCACCGATTAATTACATAAATGATAAAGATCGTGATGGAATATTAGATGGTGAAGAAGATAGCTTATCAAAATCTATATCAGGAGACTTTACCGCTAATGGTTATCCTGATCATGATTTTGATGGCACGCCAGATGGTAAAGACGGCTGCAAAGATATTTTCGGTTCTTTAAAAAACCGGGGTTGCCCTGCTGAATTTTTTAATAACAACTTTAGTATCTTTGGGTTTACCGGTGTATTATTCAATACCTGCAATATAAAATTACCTGAGCCTGATCAGTTTGGTTATAGTAATGTTGACATACTACAATCGCAAACAGGAAGTTTTAAAAACCCTAAATTTTCTTCAACAATAAGTACAACTTTCGGAGGTGATTTTAGCTACTACTTTGGAAAAAGAGCTAAGCACTTTGGTATATCCTTAGGTATGAATTATACAGGGTTCAATGGTGAATATGTGGTTGAAAATCCTGTGATAAATACTTATAAATCTAATGATGGCGATTATGATTATCGCAGGCGGGTTACCATGAGAGATTCTTCTGTTGAAACATTAAATTATCATGTTTTAAATTTTCCATTGATGTTTAAGTACAGGACTAAATTCGGCATTGAAAAAAACAAGAGGAAGAATCGTACTCCAAAATGGTCAATGGAAATAAGTGCAGGTCCGTCATTTGTTTATTTTAATAACGCATCAAGTTATAATATGAATATGGATTTTGAAGGACTCTACCAGGTGGATACTTTAAGCAAGGATAAAATAACGTGGTATGATTATTTTGATAATGGATCTACCTGGAATGTTTTGCTAACTACTAACGATATCAATAATCAATCTGAAATTCCCGGTGTTGGACCGGTGTTTAGTTCGTTAGACAGCAGTGGTTACGATTTTAAGAGCAACAAAAATTATTCAGGCAAAGACAAAAATGCCACACGATACAGCATTGCGCTAAATTTAAATTTGGATTTAAATTATAGTGTAAATGATTTTATGAATTTAAAATTTGGATTGGGAATGATGGTTGCGCCAGCCCTGGCCGGAGCTTCGCATTATACCCCAATGGATAAAACAACTGATGAATACAACTCTCTATACAGGAGTAAAATAAAATCAACATACTTCTCTTATGGCATTCATATAGGAATAGTTATTGTATTGGATAAGCTCGATAAAAAACTTGATCTCTAAATTAAATTGAAGGACTCTATATTCACAAAAAAGATAATTCATATTAAAGAGTAACAGACGTTTCGCTTTGTTTTTGATAACGCACCACTTCAACACCAAACTTTGTTAAAAAATCCAAACCTTCTTCATTGCCATGTCCTTTATATTCAGCATACGAATTCAGGTAAATCACTTTTTTAATTCCCATGGTATAGACAGTGCGCGCACAGGCAAGGCAAGGTGAAAGTGTGAGATACAATGTAGCGCCTTCAATGGTCACTTTGTTTTTTGCTGCATATAAAATTGCATTTTCTTCGGCATGTAATGCAAGCGAGCAGCCTCCTTTAATAGAGCGAGGGCAGCCTGTTTCAGGCCATACTTCATCACAGTTATGCGTGTGTGCAGGAGGACCATTATAACCGAGAGAAACAATGCGTGTATCTTTTGCAAGCACAGCACCTACTTTCATTTTTACGCAATGCGATTTAAGTGCAATGCGTTCGGCAAGTTCCATATAAATATCATCGAAGGTGAGTTTCATTTTTTTGATTTACGATTTACGAAGTACGATTTACTATTTTTTTGTCCGTCATTGCGAGGAACGAAGCAATCTGTTCTTGATTAACAGAATCAATTTGGAACAACCATTTTTTACAGATTAAAAATTTTCTTGGCTTCATTCCAATTCCTTTTCATTATGGGTTTTGCAAAAGTTGTTTCGCCATTAGAAGCTTCACCAGAAAAATGACAGAATTTTTCTGCATAATTTTCATTTTTAAATTTCATCCAACTCTGATAAGCGTCTTCTGTCATAGGCTTTTTTGATTGAAAGGAATTGGTTTTTCTGTCCTGATGCAATAACCTGAGTGAATACTTTTTGACTGTGTCGGTTGTTCAACTTTTTTCTTTTCGTAATTGTCATTCCGATTAGTTGCTTCATACTTAGGTTTGTTAGCAAAGAAGTCGGAAAGTTTATCAATCTCAATTTTTGACTCTTTATATTTTTTTGTTAAGCCTAACATCGCACTATCGTATTGAGGTATCTTATGAAAAAGCAAATCAGACTGTTCAATTACTCTATTAAAATAATTCCAAGCTTCGCTGTCAAAACTGTCGCCTAACAAAGTTGTTTTGGCCAATACGCCAGCTTCAATATTGTTGTCTTGCGAATAACTGTAAAGGTTCATTGAAGTTAGGATTGCTGTAAAGTCATTGGCATAATATTTTGCATGAAGTCTTTTTTCGTAACGAATCTGAATGTTAGGAAACTCTTTAAAAAAATTAAAGTCTTCCTGTTTCATACTCTTAGACATATCACCTTCATTCTTGCCAAACACAACTATAATTTCAAGTTTTGGATTATCCTTTTTTGCCTTTAAAGTTGAAGCATACCGTTCATGTAACTTGATGTACGGGGAGACAAGAACAATTTTTTCGAAAGCCTCCTCAAAGATTTTTTCTAACTCAGCATTGAGATCATTCCCTTTTAAAAATTTTGCCATTTAGTTTTTAGTAGTTAATGTTTTAGTTTTTGTATTAATGAATGTAGTATTATTTCAGACTGTTTGAAGATATTAGATAGCTGAAAGCATTATTTTTTAGAACGAACTAAAGTTCGTTGCTACAATTTTGTCTTCGGGTCTTGTCTGTTAGTACTTTGTCGCTTTGCTTTGTTCGGTATCGGGATGCTATCCCGAGTTACGTTACCTCGTCACCTCCTTACTTCGTCACCTCGTCACTTAACAATCTCCATTTCATCAATCAGATTTTTTGCTCCTGCATATTTATCTATGATGAACAATGTATAAGGCACATCAAGTGTAATATTTCGGCAGCGATCAGGGTCAAACATAATATCACTCATCGTTCCTTCCCACACGCGATCGAAATTTGTTCCTATCAATTCACCTTTTGCATTCAACACCGGACTGCCTGAATTGCCGCCTGTTGTATGATTGGTAGCAATGAATGCAATGGGCACATCGCCATTGACACCATAGCGGCCAAAATCTTTTTGCGCATATAGTTCAGTTAGCTTTTTCGGCAAATCAAATTCATCATCATTTGGAATATATTTTTCAATTGCTCCACCCAATGTTGTTTGCGCTGTATAATAAACACCATTGCGTGGATAGTATCCTTTTACATTGCCATAAGCAACCCGCAAAGTTGAATTGGCATCAGGATAAAAAACCTTGTCTTTCTGAAACTCGCGTTGTGCCTGCATGTAAGTGCGATTTAATTTGGTGATGCTTTCATTGATCTTACTTACTTTTTCTACCACCACATCATCGTAAGTAGTGCTTATCGCATCCATCAAAGCATACACAGGATCATTCTGAATTTTCTTTAATGATTTGCGTTTAAGGTTTTTTAATACCGCTTCTGTTTTTTCTATTGAAGTCATAAATGATTTTTCAAAAACCATATCGGCATATTTATTAAAGTCACCGTTGTATTTTAAAACCTGTTGTTCAAGATAATCGGGCTGATAAGTTTGTGCAACACTATCGCTATACATTTTCATCAGTTTAGCGAAAACTTGTTTATCAATTGCTACACGATAATTTTTAAAAAAACCTGTCGAATTTTTTAAAAGTCTTTGTGCTTCATTGGCGATAGTTGAATCGGCAACAGTATCGCTTTTGCAAAGCGTAACCAATTTATCGAAGTTGGTTGCATAATTAATCAGTTCAATGCCATAAGCAGCTTCATTAGTAAAATCAACTGTCTTAGCCAGCGGGCGATATTGATCGTAAGTGCTTTTTAAATCATCAAGCAGTGTTGCATATTTTTTCCCTTCAGTAGTTGTTGTCGTCCACGTTCGGAAATCAGTTTCAAATTTTTGCTTTTTGCCAACTGCATCATTTTTCTTCAAACCTATCATTTCACCTTTCCATTTTTTGTAAGCGTTGGCTAAACTTCTTGCTTTAGGTGAGTACATCAAACGAATAGTATCATTACCATGCATGGCATCATCCATAATTTTAATGCGCGCTTCGCGAATGGCAACGCTGTTAGGATCAGAAATATTCTGGGTAAGATCAACTGCATAAGATGAAAGATATTCTGTAGTGCGACCGGGGAATCCATACACCATTGTGAAATCACCTTCCTGCACACCGGCTAACGAAACAGGAAAATGATAACGTGGCTTAAACGGAACATTGTCTTTTGAATATTCAGCAGGTTTATTTTCTTTATTGGCATAAATGCGAAACATGCTGAAATCGCCCGTATGGCGTGGCCAAACCCAGTTGTCGGTTTCACCACCGTAGTTGCCCACTGCAGAGGGCGGTGCGCCAACCAATCGAATATCTTTAAAAGTTTCTGTAGTAAATAAATAAAATTCATTGCCGTTATAAAACGGTTTTACCGAAGCATCATAATGTGTTCCGGCCACCGCTTCGCGCTCTAACTTTGAAGCAACTTCGCGAATTTTTTTATTGCGCTCTTGCTCACTCATATTGTCGTTCAACATGGGAATAATTTTAGCCGTTACATCTTCAATGCCGATAATAAAAGTTACGGTTAAACCGGGAGCAGGTTTTTCATCCTCGATCTTATAAGCCCAAAAACCATTTTTAAGATAATCATTTTCAACAGTGCTCACACTTGCAACCGTGCTGAAACCGCAGTGATGATTAGTCAGCAGCAAACCTTTATCAGAAATAACTTCGGCAGTGCAGCCGCCACCGAAAAGCACCACAGCATCTTTGAGTGAACTTTTATTCAATGAAAAAATATCATCAGCCGAAAGCTTTAAGCCTTTGCGCTGCATGTCGGCTTCGTTAAGTTGCTTGAGCAATATAGGCAGCCACATACCTTCATCAGCAAATACATTTAGTGATGCAAAAATTAAAAGCGATACTGCAAGAGATTTTTTAATTGTATTCATACCTCGAATTTTTTTAAGGAAACGAAAGTAGTTTTTTATGGAATGTTTAAAGTGCCTTTATTCTGTTTCACAAATTAATAACATAACACATGACCTACCTCGTAAAGGCAAATTTTCGGAAAAAAAATAAAGAGTATCAATGATATTTGGTTAGGTTCAGACAGCCAAATTATAATTCACTTCACCAACTTCGTAATAGCTTACTTCGAAAAATAATTGTATTTCAAAATACAATAGATAGCACGGAAACCATCTTTCCAGTTGATCTTTTTGCCTTCAGCGTAAGTGCGTCCATAATATGAAATGCCCACTTCATAAATGCGCACGTTGGGTATGCGCGCAATCTTGGCTGTTACTTCAGGCTCAAAACCAAAACGGTTTTCTTTCAGCTTAATGTTCTGAATCATATCGCGCCTGAAAAGTTTGTAGCACGTTTCCATATCCGTAAGATTCAAATTAGAACCCATGTTACTTAAAAAAGTAAGAAACTTATTACCGAGAGAATGCCAGAAAAATAAAATGCGGTGCGGGTTGCCACCCAAAAATCGCGAGCCGTAAACTATATCGGCAAAGCCTGAAAGGACAGGCTTTAGTAAATCGTTATACTCTTCGGGATCGTATTCAAGGTCGGCATCCTGTATAATAATATAATCGCCTGTTGACTTTTCAATACCAAGATGGAGGGCAGCACCCTTGCCCTTATTTACTTCGTGATTGTAAAGTCTATAATCAATACCAGGGTGAGCAGTAAAGTAACGTTCAATAGCGCCAACGGTATCATCCTTTGAACAATCATTTACAATGATTAATTCTTTAGTGATATTATTGGCCAGTTGCACTTTCAACACTTTATCTAAAATAAGATGCACGGTTCGCTCTTCATTATAACATGGAATAACAATAGAAAGCTTATTGAAAGGAATCATGAAAAGTTTGGGGTTAGATGTTTAAAGTTTTAAATATGATTAGGGTACAATTATAAAAGAATTTATTTAAACTGTTGTGGTTTCTGCCTTGGTACTGTGTCTGACACCCTTTGAGGTGTCTGACACAGTAGCGAATGCTTCTCAACTGAAATTACCTATTCCCAATTGCCTTTTTGCAAACTACCACTACAACTACCACTGCCACTACCGCTACCGCTACCATTACCACTATATCTTAATCTCCTCCCCACCTTTATTAAAAAAGTGATATTCCATCATGTGATAACTTTTATCAGCAATAACTTTTATTGAGCGCTTATACTTAATCATCCATTTATGCCTTGTACTGATAAAACCGCGATTAATAAAAGCCTCAAGATAAGGATGCACGCGTAAGGTGAGTTTCTTTTCGTTCTGTTCCTGCATAAAGTAACGGATGTTATTCTCAATATCATCCATTATCAATGTGCTCGATTTTACTTCACCCGTGCCATCACAAGTTGGGCATTTTTCATTGGTATTGATTTCAGTAACCTGTCTTACACGTTCGCGCGTTATCTGTACAAGACCAAATTTGCTTGGAGGAAGGATAGTATGTCGCGCGCGGTCTTTTTTCATTTCATCGCGCAAACTTTCAAACAAAAGTTTTTTGTTTTCAGGATTACGCATGTCAATAAAATCAATCACGATAATTCCACCCATATCGCGCAGGCGCAATTGGCGGGCAATTTCTTTTGCTGCAGCAACATTCACCTGAAAATTATGTGACTCTTGCCCTTCATTATCCACCTTGGTGCGGATGCCACTGTTTACATCAATAACATGCATAGCTTCGGTATGCTCAATTACTAAGTAAGCACCGCCTTGCATGTTCACTGTTTTTCCAAAAACGGTTTTAATCTGCTTGTCAACACCAAACTGCTCGAAAATTGGCGTCTTCAGTTTATGAAGCTTTACTAATTCGCTGTGTTCAGGAGCAATGCCACGTACATAAGCACGAATTTCTTCTGCCAATGCAGGGTCATTAACATGTACATTATTAAAATCAGCCGAGAGCAAATCGCGTAAAATGGTTGACGTGCGATC
This sequence comes from Bacteroidia bacterium, assembly GCA_039931675.1. Lineage (GTDB taxonomy): Bacteria > Bacteroidota > Bacteroidia > AKYH767-A > OLB10 > JAEUTH01. The sequence continues at coordinate 68,490 of JBDTRM010000218.1, forward strand.
CATTTCGCCCAGCACTTTTACCGGAGGCTGCACACTCTTTAATAATTCAAAGCAGTTCTTCCACTTTGCCATCAAATCCTGGATGTCCTTGTCCAATTCAGCAACCATTTTACCTTCGGCAACAGTGCGTACAATAACGCTGAAATTTTTTGGCTTGATGCTTAATGCAAGTCTTTTAAGACGATTGCGCTCCTCGGCATTTTTAATTTTTGATGAAACTGAAACGCCATCACTAAAAGGAGTGATAACAACAAAACGACCTGCAAGAGAAAGTTCAGAAGCTAATCGGTGACCTTTGGTAGAAATTGGTTCTTTCGCTATCTGAACAATAACCCATTGGTTGGGTGCCATAACCTGCGAAATTTTTCCCCCTTTATTAATGTCAGGTTCCTTCTCAAAATTATTTAATGTTGGATCGGTTTGCTTGCCGGCAATTACATTCTTAACGTATTTATTAAGGCTTTGAAATTGCGGACCAAGATCAAGGTAATGCAAAAAACCTTCCTTCTCAAAGCCGATGTCCACAAAAGCGGCATTGAGACCAGGTAAAAGTTTCTTTACCCGCCCTAAGTAAATGTCACCTACGGCAAAATTCTGGTCTTTCTTTTCGCTGTTCAGCTCTACCAGCTTTTTATCTTCTAAAAGTGCAATGGTGACTTCACTATCATTCGCATCAATAATTAACTCACTCGTCAAGTCTTATATTTTTAAAGCCCGGGGCTTTGGCTGTTTCTTTTTTTTCACTTAGGATAGCAGAACATTTTTGTATTGAGGCAATCATTTGAACTCAGATTCATGAATTGTTACCCCAGCATAAATGCATAAAAAATATGTGCAACCCTGTTTGTAATGAACATTAACTAACCTTTAGTAATTTTGCAATGGATAAAAACAACTATAACAGCGTGATTTTATCATGCTGTTATAGTTGTATTAGTAGAATGTTGCATTAAAAACCACGTTAGTAAAAAGAACACGATTTGGTTTTTAAAAAGGCTAATAAAACAAAAAACAAGTGCTTACTTCTTTTTGTGCCTGTTTTTTCTTAGACGCTTCTTACGCTTATGCGTAGCCATTTTATGTCTTTTTCTTTTCTTACCGCTTGGCATGATATATT
>JBDTRM010000219.1:0-12458 GCA_039931675.1 Bacteroidia bacterium
ACAATGAACAAAGGTGAATTAATTGATGCAATTGCAACAGGCGCAAAAATCAGCAAAGCTGATGCAGGCCGTGCGTTGGAAGCTCTTACTGACAGTGTTGCTAAAACACTTAAGAAAGGCGACAAAGTAACTTTAGTAGGTTTCGGAACTTTCTCTGTTTCTAAGCGTGCTGCTCGCAAGGGTCGCAATCCGCAAACAGGAAAAGAAATCCAAATCAAAGCTAAAAAAGTTGCTAAGTTTAAAGCAGGTGCTGAACTGAGTAAAACAGTTAACAAGTAATCAGCACACTTGTTGTAAAGGAAAATCCCTCGCTAATAACGGGGGATTTTTTGTTTTATAATTGGACTGCAAGTCCAAATCTCAGACGAGTGCCACTGCAAGTCGCACTCAGCACTAAGAAAGATTTACCTTCTCTTCTTAAATTTATAATTTTTAAATTCCTTTTTTCTTTTTGGTTCCTTTCTGAAACCATTTCCACTTCGAGGCGATGTGTCCACTGTGTTATCTCTGCGATAACCATATACCGAATCACCATCATCATACAAAGCAAAATCAATTTGCTTGCGTGCAAGATCAGTTTTCTTTAATATCACTTTCATGGTATCACCCAACTGAAACCTGCGCCCTGTGCGCTTACCGGTTATGGTGATCGTTTTTTCATCATATTCATAATAATCATCATTCAAATCGCGCAGGCGAATCATACCCTCGCATTTGCTTTCAGTAATTTCAATAAAAATTCCCCAATCGGTTACACCTGAAATTATTCCTTCAAACACTTCACCTATTTTATTCTGCATGTATTGCACCTGTTTGTATTTGGTTGAAGCGCGTTCTGCTTCGGCTGCTTGCGATTCTTTCGCACTGCTATGCTTGCATCGCTGCTCATAATCTGTTGCATCAGCCGATTTACCTCCATCTAAATAATGTTGCAGCAGGCGATGCACCATCACATCAGGATATCTTCTTATAGGTGAAGTAAAATGTGTGTAGTAATCAAATGCTAATCCGTAGTGACCAATATTCTCAGTGGAATATTTTGCTTTTGCCATAGTGCGGATTGCCAGAACTTCTAAGAGATTTTGTTCTCCTTTACCTTTTATCTCTTCTACTAATTTATTGATGGAATGCGCCAATTCCTTTTCTGTGGCGGTTTTCAGCTTGTATCCAAATTTGGTTGCAAACTGGGCAAACTGCTTTACCTTTTCGGGATCGGGAATGTCGTGGATGCGGTAAACAAAGGTTAGCTTGGTGCCTGGTGCCTGGTGTTTGGTGTTTTTTGCATTTGTAACATTTGCTGTATAGGTTGCATGGTTTTTTCCAATGAAGGTTGCTACTCTCTTATTTGCCAACAGCATAAACTCTTCAATGAGTTTATTGCTATCCTTCATTTCTTTAGTGTAAACACCGGTAGGATTTCCAACTTCATCCAAATGAAACTTCACTTCTAACTTATCAAAATTTACTGCGCCATTTTTAAAACGTTCAGTCCTCAACTGTTTGGCAAGTTTATCTATTGTCAGAATTTCAGTTGCCAAATCTCCTTTACCGCTTTCAATTACTTCCTGTGCTTCTTCATAAGTAAATCTGCGATCAGAATAAATTACGGTACGACCAAACCATTCGTTCAACACTACAGCTTTTTCATTCATTTCAAACACAGCACTGAAACATAATTTTTCTTCATGCGGTCGTAATGAGCAAACGTTATTCGAAAGTTTTTCGGGCAGCATTGGTATTACGCGATCAACGAGATAAACAGAAGTAGCACGATCATAAGCTTCTTTTTCCATTTGCATTTTTTCGGTCAGGAAGTATGATACATCGGCAATGTGAATTCCTATTTCGTGATTTCCATTTTCAAGTTTGCGAATTGAAAGTGCATCATCAAAATCTTTTGCATCAAAAGGATCAATCGTGAAAGTTGTAATCTTGCGGAAATCTCTCCGTTTTTTTATTTCACTTTTTGGAATTTCAAACGGAATGCGATCAGCTTCTTTTTCAACTTCATCAGGAAACTCAAGCGGAAAGCCATATTCAATAAGTATGGCATCCATCTCCGCATTATTCTCGCCCGGGCGACCCAGCACTTTTATAATTTCTCCGGTTGGATTTTTAGCATCAGGTAACCACTCCGTTATACGTGCAACAGCTTTGTCGCCATTAACTGCGCCTTTCAAACTTTGAAGTGGAATGAAAATATCCACATTCATTTTATTAGTGTCAGCTACTAAAAAAGCAAAGCGTTGTGAGACCTGCACCACACCCGAAAATTCAATTTTAAAACGCTTAATAATCTCCACTACTTCTCCTTCGGCACGCTTGCCTTCCCTCCTGGCAAACAGTGAAACCCTTACCAGGTCACGGTTTAAAGCATTGGCAGTATTGTTAGGCGCGATATAAATATCTTTTTCGTAATCCTCATTTACCACGTAAGCTGCACCCGTTGAAGTAATTTCAATAGTGCCTTCCACAAAACTTGATTCAGGGATTAAGCGATAACGACCGGTATCATATTCCTGAATTTTTTCTTCGAGAACTAAAAGGTTGCAGGCTTTTAATATCTCATCGCGCAATTCATTTTCATTAATATCATTGGCAAAAATCAGGTCTGAAAAAACCTCATCAAATTGTTTAATTTGTTTGGATAGTTGCTTATGGTTAAAGGGTTTGTTAGGATGAGATTTAAAAATCCCTAAAATTGTTTTTGCCAACTGTTGGCGAATGGGGGAGGTGAAATTTTTGGAAATAATTTTCATGCGTCTTAAATATTTTTTGCAATGTAAATAATTGAACGCTTTACTTGTGCAATAGAATTATTTCTTCTTAGGTACAATTCGCTCAAAACCAGATGGAATGCGAAAAGGCATTTCTTCAATTTCGCCAAGATTGAACTTAGTGTATTCAATTTTGATGGAGATATTTTTATCGGCTGTTATTTTCGTCTCTGATTTTAATGGCACTAAGCCTTTATCGGTAGGATGAAAATCGGTATAAGTTGTATGTAAAGTTTTATTAATGCGGTCATCTTCCACATTCATGCTGAGTATGCGATAAGTAAGTGGGTCAATGTAAAAGTCCTGTATGATGGGTTTGTTAGGGTCTTTATCTTCAAGCGAGCGTCTTAGTTTTCTTTTTTTGAGTGTGCTTAAAATGTAGTACTTGTCTTCCACATATACGCTGTTAAATTTTGTCTCATTTCGGTAACCGAAAAAATTTCCGAGCAACAATGATTCTATCGTTTTGTAATCAACTTTTATGTGGAGAATATCAGCAAGGTATTCATAATCGGCAACAGCAAATTTATTATGTATGCGATCTATTAATTTAAGCGAGTCTTTAGTAATAAGTACGCGCATTGCCTCTACACCTAATATGGCATTGATTGAAACCCATATAGCACTGTCATTATGAATGCGAAGTGTTACATTAAAACTTTTATTGTCATCTACAATATCAGCATCAACACTTGCTTTTGCACTAATCCAATCTGCATTCATTTGACGGTCTAAAACCGAATCAAGTAATTGTTTTGCGGCCAATTGATTGGCGGCCAACGTATCAATTTTAGTTTCCTGGTGTTCAACGGTAGCCAATTTTTGCCGCGACTTACATGCATGGAGAAAAGGAATTGACAAAGCAATTATGATGATGAAAAAAGTTTTTATTGTGGAGTTGTAATGCAAGTTTTGTGTTGTTATGGAATTAAGCAAATGAAACAAAAACAACGTTACGAATTAAAAGAAAAAGAAAAAGAGCGTCATGCTGACGAATGTCAGCATCTGAAATGCGTTTGGCCATCGTACTTTTTTCGTTGTGGCAGATGCTGAAACAAGTTACTGATGACCCTTAGTTCTCACCTCACCCCTATCCCCTCTCCAAAGGAGAGGGGGACAGTCGCGGCAACGATCTTTAGGGTCATCTCCATTTGATTTTTGCGTAGCTTATTACTTCTCAGCATTACAATCCCCGGTTCCCTACTCCACATACTTCCGTTCAGCAATTTTTTTATCAATCTGTTCTGAAGCTTCTCCTGCAGCTTTTGCTTTTTTCCAAAACTCTACCGCTTTTTCCACATCACCTGATTTGAAAAGTATATCGGCATAATGTTCAAGCAGGGTTCCGTTTTTCCCATCACTATTTTTTATTGCTTTTTCCTGCCACTCTTTTGCATCAGCATATTTACCTTGCTGAAACAAGACCCATGCATAAGTATCCTGGTAAGTTTCATTATCGGGACTGAGTTCATTTGACAACTTGCTCATCTCTGCAGCTTTATCTAATTGGTCTTTGCGAAGCGATAAATAATAGGCCCAGTTATTCAACACAATAATATTTTTTGGATTTATTTTTAAAGCCTTGTCATAAAAATTATCGGATTCTTTATAATTCCTGGTGCTGTTGTAATTGTCGCCAAGTACTGCATAAAACTCGCCCATTAAATTATCATTATCAACTACCAGTTTGTAACCTGACGTTAGTGTTTTAATAGCAATGTCATAATTTTTAAGAACCCCATTTGCGAATCCATTGAAATAATATAACAGCGGCTGGTCAGGGAAAAGTGTAAGGGCTTCTTTACTGTCGGCTACCAAAGTGTTGTAATCATTTAACGCTGCACTTGCCTGAACCAACTGCCGCCACAGTTGAAAATTTTTACTATCAATTTTTACTGCTTCGCGATATTGATCTCTTGCATCTTTGTCGTTTTTTGAGAGTGAAAGAAAATCACCATACATGGCATGAGACATAGCTTCCTCACCATTGGTTTCAACAAATATTTTTGAAAGCGTAAGCGCCTGCGTTAGCATGGTATCATTGGTTTCTGCAAGCCCCATATAAGAAATCATCACCTTTAATTTCATTTCACTCTGCAGTTCACGGTTGGCGAAAGCTTTTTTTAATTGCTCAAAAGATTTATCCTTTTCCCCTTTCGATCGGTAATATTCAGCCAGCGATAATGCAACTGCCGGGTGATTAGGTGCAACTTTTTCCATGCGCAATATGGCATCATACGCCTTATCATTCATATTATTAGCCTGGTATAAATCAACCAGCATGGCATAATACTGAACCTCAGAGGGATATTTTTTAATTAATCTTTCCAGCTCTTCAGCAGCTTTATCCACCTTGCCTAACTTTAACCATATCCGCTGTTTCTCGCGGGTTATGTCGGGATCAATACCATATTTTTCTTCAAGGTCATCATAAACTTTTATAGCTTCTTCGGGTTTGCCGTCAAACATATATGCAGCGGCACACATCAGGTAATAATCAGGATTTTCAGGATGCAGTTTGAGCAATTGCTTGTAAACAATTACAGCTTCTTTACTATTGCCGGTTTGCTGTAAGAGTTCGCCAAACTGCTGTAGGTACCATTCGTTGTCAGGATCAATCTTTGCAGCACCTCTTGCCATTTCAAGTGCTTCATTGCTTTTCTTTTGCCTCTCAAGTATGCGCGACAATTCATACATAGATGCAGCATTATTTTCATCAATCTTTAAACATGATTGAAATAACTCTACAGCTTTATCATCATTGCCAAGAATTTTTTCTTTATTGGCATTGAGAAAAGTTTTTTCCAATGCAATGCGCTGGTCTTCACCAATATTGTCTTTCGATTTTTTCTTTTTGCCTGATTGTGCAAACACAAAAGAAGAAATGAGTAACATTAAAAAAGTGAATCGAATTATTTCAAATATTTTTTTCATCAAAATTTATTTTACTTCTAAATGATTTTATGCGGGTTAAATATTTTGTCCTGCGGGATAGGTCTTGATTAATTATATTCTTTCAACAAACAACATCAAACATTAGTTAAAGCGAAATGAAGCAAGTGTTTTTGTTTAGTTAAGAACCTGAACCAAAAACCATTTATAACAACAACCTTAAACTTTAAACCCCAAACTTTAAACCTCAAACTTTAAACCTTAAACCTCAAACTAAATTATGCTTCCGTTGAATAGTCGCCAATGCTTAAATCCTTCATTCTGCCGTGATGTATAACGTAATTGCCCAGCATAGAATTGTCTATAGTGGCATTTGTGATTTTCGTATTGGTCTGGATAATGGAGTTTTTTATAACAGATGAGTTGACCTCTGTATTTGCACCAATAGAAACATAAGGACCAACAACTGAACTGTTGAGTTGTACATTTTCGCCAATGAAACAAGGCGCAATGATTATGCTGTTTATATTCTTTACTGTGGAGGCAATAAGGTTTTTTGAATATTTTAATTCAAGTACACGCTGATTAGTATAAACTGTTGCATCTTTATTTCCGCAATCCAGCCACTCTGCTACACGACCAGGCATTAATTTTTTGCCTTTGTTTTTCATGTTCTCCATGCCATTGGTCAATTGAAATTCGTCTTTATCTTTAATGTCATTATCTAAAAGATATTGCAACTCATCGCGAAGGTTGTCTCCATCTTTAAAATAATAAATGCCGATAATGGCAAGATCAGAAACAAAGTTCTGGGGCTTTTCAACAAATTCGGTGATCACCCCGTCATCATTTATTTTAACCACTCCAAACTGGCGGGGATCTTCAATTTTCTTTACCCATATCACCCCATCAACTTCGGTGTTAAGTTTTTCTTCGGGAGTAAAAAGGGTATCGGCAAAAGCCACAATCACTTTACCGGTTAATGCAGGTTTTGCGCATAAGATGGCATGTGCAGTCCCCAGCGGTTCGTCCTGGTAATAGATGCTTCCTTTTGCTCCCAGAGTTTTGGCAATATTTACCAGGTTATCTTCAACTTCTTTTCCAAACCGTCCAACAACAAAAGCAATCTCATCCACTTTTTCAGGACAAACATTGATGAGATCTTCCATCAAATGTTGCACTATAGACTTGCCGGCAACGGGAATTAAGGGCTTAGGAACTGTAAGTGTGTGCGGGCGCATGCGCTTTCCCATACCAGCCATCGGAACAATAATCTTCATATCGTAATCTTTAAATCGGGATAAAAAATTGAGGGTGCAAATATGCTGAAATTATGGTTATTTGAAAGAAGAAGCTATGTGAAGGTAAAAGTGAAAGGGTTTATTTTCTCAATAAATTAAGCTTTGCAATGGATGGTTTGTTAATGATTATAAACACGATTCAATTTTTTAAAAAATTATAACTCGCTAAATCTATGTTTTTTTATATACATTTAGCGAGTTATAAAAATAATGAAAAGCAGATATTAAACCGTTTCTGAAACTTTTAATACATCAGAAATACAATTATCAATGACAGAAATCATAGGCAGAGCAAATGAAATAAAGGCACTGCATCATTACATGTCAACACCTTCATCAGAGTTTATTGCAGTGTATGGGCGCAGAAGAGTGGGCAAAACTTTTTTGATTCGGGAGGCGCTTGATAACAAATTCAGCTTTCATATAACGGGGCTTGCCAATGCAACTATGAAGCAGCAGCTTGCAAACTTTCATGCTGTGCTGCTTAAATACCTTCCGCGCAAAAGCAAGTTGCCAATGCCAATAAACTGGTTTGAAGCATTTCAGCAGTTGATTGCATTTTTAGAAAAAAGCAAAAGCAAAAAGAAAATAGTTTTTATAGATGAGTTGCCGTGGATGGATACATTGAAGTCAGATTGCATTAATGCATTGGAGCATTTCTGGAATCATTGGGCATCGGCACGTAAAGATGTGAAGCTGATTGTTTGCGGTTCGGCTGCTTCGTGGATGCTGAAAAAGATTATCAGGAATAAAGGCGGACTGCACAACAGGGTTACACAAAAATTAAAACTGATGCCTTTTACATTAGGCGAAACCGGGCAATATTTAATTTCGAAAAACCTGAAGTGGAATCGTTACCAAATCATCGAAGCTTATATGGTAATGGGCGGTATTCCTTATTATCTCAACGGAATTAAAAAAGGCAAAAGTGCCGCGCAGTGCATTGATGAAATGTGTTTTGACGAAGCTGGTTTGCTTTATGATGAGTTCAGTAATTTATATGCTTCGCTTTTCCGCCACTCCGATAATCACATTGCAGTGGTGGAAGCATTGAGCAGAAAAGCAATGGGATTAACCCGCGAACAAATTGTTACGGCCTCGAAACTTGCCAATGGTGGCGGTTTAAGCAAGGTGCTTGACGAACTTGAGGAAAGCGGTTTCATCAGAAAGTATCTGCCGTTTAAAAATAAATTGAAGCACAGCGTTTACCAACTCACCGATTTTTATACATTGTTTTATTTCAACTTTATCAGGAATAAAAAAACATTAATTCAAAACTATTGGGAAAAATCAATTGACAGTCCCCGCCATCGTGCATGGTCGGGCTATGCGTTTGAACAGGTTTGCCAGGCACATGTGCAGCAAATAAAAAAAGCGCTTGGCATAAGTGGCGTACAAACAAGTGTAGTGTCATGGCGCAGCAGCAATTCAGAAAACAACACACAGGTTGATTTGATTATTGACCGCAACGACCAGGTAATTAATTTGTGTGAAATAAAATTTTCAATCAATCAATTCACCATAGATAAAAAATATGCAGCTGCACTTCGCAACCGCATTGATGTGTTTAAGCGCGAATCAAAAACAATGAAATCGGTTTTCCTTACTATGATTACAACTTATGGTATTAAAGAAAATGCATGGTCAGGCGGGTTGGTGCAAAATGATTTGACAATGGATTGTTTGTTTGATTGAATTGCAAAGCATTTTGTAAAATGATTTTTTATATTTGTAATTAAAATTAATATTTATGGAGGTTGCAACTAAACAGGATATCAGCGATGTTAAGCAAATGATTTCTGAAACAAAGGTTGATTTATTAAAATGGCTTTTTCGTTTTTGGGTTAGTTTAGTATTACTGATACTCGCTAATTGGTTCTTAAAGTAATTTGATTTTTCTGCTCTCATTCTTCTATTCACGCTTCTTATAAAACATTTACACCAACCAATAATTTCAGCACCTTGTTTACATCAAAAAATTATAACTCGCTAAATGTGTGTTTTTATACACACATTTAGCGAGTTATAAATTTGAAAAAAATCGGGATGGTATGCCGAATTACTTTCCTGTATGTCCGAAACCGCCTGCACCGCGAACTGTTTCGGCAAGTTCGTTGGTTTCATTCCACGCCACTCGTTCATGTTTTGCTATTATCATTTGTGCAATGCGTTCACCATCCTTAATTTCAAAATCATCGTTTGATAAATTTACTACGATAACTTTTATCTCACCACGATAATCTGCATCAATGGTTCCAGGAGAATTTAAAACAGTTAAACCATGTTTAAATGCAAGTCCGCTCCGCGGACGAATTTGCGCTTCGTGGCCGATTGGCAGTTCAATAAATAATCCTGTTGGAATTAATGTCCGTTGTAAAGGGTTTAAGATTACTGATGCATCAAGATTAGCGCGCAAATCCATACCTGCCGAAGCATTGGTTTCGTAAGCAGGTAATTGATGTTTTGATTTATTGATGATGTTTACTTTCATTTTTAGCTTTTAGCTATTAGCCTTTGGCCTTTAGCTTGTTTTGTTTAAACATTTAATTTTTTTCTCTTTTAGCTTTTGACAAGTATTCATCAATGATAAAACTTTTCTTTTTTGCTAACAGCTAATTGCCAAAGGCCTTTTCATTTACAAAATTATGCTTTTTTCGGACGTTCGAAAGACCAGGCAATGCTGACAAAAAGGATTAGCAACAAAGTATTAAACAAGATTGAGGAAATAAAGCTTAAATCGAAATTACCTTGAATAAATTTACTCACAGCTACTAATCCGATTGCAAAGAAAATATAACCAAGTATTCTTTTTAAATCATAATTAACGGGATAATAATGCCTGCCAAAGAAATAAGAAATCATCATCATGCTTGCGTAGCAAATGAGTGTTGTCCATGCACAACCTGTGTAACCTATTCTCGGAACTAAAATGATGTTCAGCACAATAGTTATCACTGCACCAAACACGCTGAACCATGCGCCAAACTTGGTTTGTCCGCTCCATTTGTACCACATGCTTTGGTTGATGTAAACTCCCAAACACAAATTTGCAAGCAATAAAATCGGAACCACATGCAGCCCTTCCCAATACACTGGGTTTTTATCAGAGCCAATAAAGTATTTGAAAATATTAAGATAAAGCATCACTGCTAAAAATATCAAGGTGCATCCCAAAACAAAATATTTCATGACATAAGCATATACTTCGCGAACGTTAGCTTCTTTTTGTTTTGCAAAAAAGAAAGGCTCGGCTGCAAAGCGAAATGTTAGAATGTACAGACTCATTAGCATTGAAATTTTATAATTGGCTCCATAAATTCCTTGTTGACGTAATGCTTCATTAGGGTCATGAATCATGAAGCTTAAAATGATTCTGTCTAAAGTTTCATTTATCATACCAGCGAAGCCTGCAACTAAAAGTGGTGCAGAATAAATGAGCATTGATTTGAGTAATTTGAAATTCGGTTTCCAACTGCATTGCAAAATTTCTTTATACAAAAGCAATAGTGTTAACCCGCTTGAAAAAATGTTAACAATAAAGACATACTCAACTCCAAGCGTAGGATTGTAAATTAAAGAAGTAAAATTTCTAAGTGTTTCATTTGATGAGACCAGCCACTTTGGACATAGCCACAGAAAAAATAGATTCAAACCGATATTGATAGCTATGGCAGATAATTTTATTGCAACAAATTTTCGGGGGCGTTGTTGCCTCCGCAGCAGTGCGAAGGGAATTGCAGATAATGCATCAAAAGCAAGTATAAGTGCTACATATAAAACATATTCGGGATGAGTTGATAATTTTATAAAGTTTGCAAAAATATCACTGCCTGCAATTAATAAAACAGTGAAGAGCAGAGAGGTAATTAATATTGAGGATAGGGCAGTGTTGTAAACTTTTTTTGTGTCTTCGCGCTCGCTGAAATAAAAGTAAGACGTCTCTAATCCATACGTATATAAAACATTTGCAAAAGACATGTATGCATATAATGAAGACATAATTCCGAAACTTTGGGGATTTACAAACGTGCGCGTGTAAAAAGGCGTGAGCAAAAAATACAGCCCGCGACCCAGGATACTGCTGAGTCCATACCATGCCGACTGAGATGCTAATTTTTTTAAAACGCCCATTGGTGGGGGTTGGGGATTGGGGAAATAGGGAAACAGGGAAATGGGGAAACAGGGGATTCGTCATTGCGAGGAACAGCCTGTCCCGCTCCCTTCGCGGGAAAGCAATCTGTAATTCGGGAATTAGGATTTATTATTTTTAGCTTAAGGTTCATTATGTAATTATCATGTTTTTATTTTAATTATTTGAAAACCTATTTCATAAAAAATAAAAACGAGGCAACATCATTTAACTGGATTGCCTCGTTTTATCATCATTTTATTATTTATTTTTTCATAATCCAAGCACCTGCTTCGAGCGTATGCTTTATGTTTTGCAATTCAGCTTGTGCTTCGCTGCGCGATGATGCAACCGAACAACTAACAACTTGTAATCCTTTGTAAGTTCCAATAATATCTGCCTTAAAACCTTTTTCTATTAAATCGCTTTTGAAATTTTCGGCATTGGCTTCTATTTTAAAACAACCTGCTATAATGTAAAACTTACTAACGCTGTTTTCATTTGCATCAGGTAGAGCTGATGGAATTTTCTCAGTTGAAACAGTATTTGAATTAGGATTATTGTCTGTTGTGATTTCATTAACGTTTACTGTATTGTCTGTTACAGTTGGAGCGGGTGCATCTATCGAAATATTCAATGTGTCCTTAACAAGTAGTGATTCAACAGGCGTAATTTTATTTATAGGATTGGAAATTATTTTTGATGGTGCGGGTTTTGTAAAAGTATCGAGAGGATTAAAACTGTTTAGACTGCTGTTTAATTTGCGTTCAATGCTACCAGGATTTAAAAGCAACAATACAATTGCAGCAGCGGCAGGAATAACCTCGAGCAATCGCCACCAGCTTTTTTTCTCTTTATTTTCAAATGCTTTAACGATGGTGTTTTTATCATACTCTCTTTTTAAAACAGGTGCATGAACTGTTCCTAACCCAAAAGAATCTAAAAGATAATTGCTGCTATTGTCGGCATTAAACTGAATGTTTTTTTCACGGTCGAGATATAGCACACCAATTTTATCGAGCGATAATTGTTCGCCTTTATTGAGTGCTGCAAAGCAATCTTCTCTGAACTCACGAATCATATTGCACGCTTCGGTGTAATTAATATTCAATTTAGCTGCAACATGATTGGCTAACAAACCATCATTGTTAGTAAGACTTGCATTAAAGGCAATTTTTTTTGACGGTGGCGAAATCGTATGATGAGCAGGATGCATAAAAGCAGGGCGGTAATTTGCAACAAAGCCTCCCATATCAGCCACTATCACACAATCATGATGATATAAAAGTTCACTAATTTGATTCTCTAAATTCAAGGGTCGTTATTTTGGGACGAAAGTAATCATTTCATAAAAACAAA
>JBDTRM010000220.1:0-9261 GCA_039931675.1 Bacteroidia bacterium
CCAATAATCATTTACCCCCTTGTTCATTTGTGTTTTATCACCACCAATGCCCGAAGAGGAGTAACCTCCTATTATATACCCTCCATCAGTGGTTTGTTTAATCGCATATAAAAAATCAAAATCGCTTCCGCCAAAGTCAGCATCCCATTGTAACACACCATTTATATCAGCTTTCACCAACCAGTAATCCGTTCCTCCTTGTGTAGGTTGTGTTTTATCACCGCTCACACCCGAACTTGAGTATCCACCTAAAATATATCCACGATCAATGGTCTGCTCAATAGAAAATAAATAATCATTGGTGTTGCCTCCAAAATCTTTATCCCATAGCTTTAATCCATTAGAGTCTGTTTTTATAATCCAATAATCATTATCACCATTGCTGGGTTGAGATTTGTCACCCGTTATACCCGACCATGACCAACCTCCCAGGATATATCCTCCATCATTGGTTTGTTGTAGTTGCGTTAACCAGTCTTCATCCAGTCCTCCAAAGTCAGCATCCCATTGTTTGGTTCCATTAGAATCAGTTTTTACAATCCAATAATCATACGAGCCTTTGTTAGGCTGTGTTTTATTTCCGCTTACTCCAGAGAGTGAGTAACCACCCATTATAAAGCCTTTGTCAGCTGTTTGCTTTACACTGTTTAGCTCATCAAATTGTGCTCCTCCAAAGCGCGAATCCCATTGCTTTATACCATTGTCATCCGTCTTTACAATCCAGTAATCTTTTCCGCCCAGTCGGCTATTTGTTTGATCACCATTAATAGCTGAGATCGAATATCCACCTAATATATATCCTCCATCCATCGTTTGCTGAAGTGAATGTAATTCATCAAGGCTATCTCCTCCAAAGCGTGCATCCCATTGCATTACACCATTTGAATCGGTTTTTACAATCCAGTAATCGCTGTGTCCCCTACTGGCTTGCGTTTTATCACCCCCAATGCCAGAAAAGGAAAAGCCGCCCAAAATATATCCACCATCTGCTGTTTGCTCTAAAGCAGTTAACTGATCTGCACTGGTACCTCCAAAACGTGCATCCCATTGTTTCACACCGTTGGAATCAGTTTTTACAATCCAGTAATCGGAGCTTCCCCAGCTTGACTGTGTTTTATCACCACTGATACCCGATTCGGAATACCCACCTGCTATATACCCGCCATCACTGGTTTGTTGGATACCATATAATTGTTCATTATCCACAGCACCCAAATCAACATCCCATTGCTTGACGGGACCCTGTGGAAAAACAAAATAGAAATTGATGAGGAGGATACTAATGGTAAGAATAATTTTTTTCATGATGATTTTGGATTTTGATATTATTGAAGTAAGCAAAGCTAAGGGGATACTTTAGGTATTGGCTTGTTATTCTGCTAAGCAGGTATAATTGATGGCTGAAGCGGAAATTTGACCTCTGTTATTTTTCATGGGCAGTTTGTTTCCCTTCAGCAAACCACTACAAATGTAAGGCTGTTATTTGTCGGTAGAAATCATATTGACCACCCTTTTAATTTCTGCAAAAGATGGGGATGGGATGGATGCAGTTTATTATCGAGTTGCATGAACATCGGAAACTGTTTGCGGTTGGTGACGCTACGCCAGTCCGTGAAAAACCCCCTTTATAACTCATACCATATATGTATTTAATCACTGTTGTCTGCATTTATATTTACAAGCATCAAATATAATAAAGTGAACTGCATAACAGGAACAAGATAAATCAAAGATCGTTTGCTGCAGCACGCACAGGTGAGGACACCTGCGGTAGCTATGGAAGAGCGGGGACCCCCATTACTACAGCTGGGGAATTACTCTTTTTTCAAAACCAATATGCGACAGGTTTTCTGAAATGATTTTTTATCAGTGATTTGTAGTAAATAAATTCCGGGCATCACATCGGGCAGTTGAAGCACAATTTCTTTATCAGCAATCGGTATCTTTTTGGAGAATATTTTTTTCCCGTCTAAATCAAACAAATGCACAGCACTATTTTCTTTAACTTGTTCTGATAACCTCATTGTTATTTTTTCATTGCTGAACGCAGGGTTGGGAAAAACAGAAAAATCAAAAGTTGCTTGCTCTTCAACGGATGATATGCCGGGCAGATTGAATGACCATAACTCTCTTCCATGGGTTGCATCACGGGCTAGAAAAATTACATTGTCATTAGGTAAAATAATAAATGAATTCGGATAAGACCCGTTAGTACCTGCATAAATATCCATCACCTTCACGGTGCCTGCATTAGTGCCGTCTGATTTCCATAGTTCATTGTCAATTGTTCCTGATTGGTATGCTGTAAAATAAAAAGTGCCGCCATAAGAGAAAATTTTATAGAAATCGGATTGAAGACCCGAACCGGTGCCGGTCATAATATCTTTTACCTGCTGCGTTCCGGCTGTGCTGCCATCTGTTTTCCAAAGCTCCCTTCCATTGGCATTATCATAAGCAGCAAAATATAATTGATTATTAAAAGGAATAAAACCATACGGATGCGAGCCTTCTGTACCCGCATTAATGTCTTTAACTCTCACTGTGCCCGCTGTAGTTCCATCCGTTTTCCACAACTCTATATCGTTGCTCGAAGCTACGCTGTTGTCAGAATTAGCAATAAAAAAGAAAGAACCGCCTTGCTCCCAAACATTAAATAAATCGATTGAATAAAAACCATTATAATCAACAAAACCTGAATTTGTACCGGGATAAACATCTTTGACCATAACAGTGCCTGCAGAACTGCCGTCAGTTTTCCAAATCTCCTTACCGTTGGCAACTGTGTAAGCAAGAAAAAACAATTGATTATTGAAAACAACGAAATCACGCGGGTTCGAGCCTTCAACACCTGGATTAATATCTTTTACTCTTACAGTACCTGCTGTGGTGCCATCTGTTTTCCATAACTCTATATCGTTGCTTGAAACTACGCTGTTATCTGTATTCGCAACAAAAAAGAAAGAGCCGCCTTGCTCCCAAACATTCACTAAATTGATAGAAAAATTACCATTATAATCAACAAAACCTGAATTAGTTCCTGGAAAAATATCTTTCACCATAACGGTGCCTGCCGTGCTTCCGTCAGTTTTCCAAAGCTCAGAACCATTGGTTGTAGTGTAAGCACGAAAAAATAAGGTATTATTGAAAACAAGAAATTGACTTGGGTGCGAGCCTTGTGTGCCGGCATTAATGTCTTTAACTCTCACCGTTCCGGCTGTGGTTCCATCCGTTTTCCATAACTCCAAATCGTTGCTGAAAGCTACGCTGTTGTCAGTATTGGCAACAAAAAAGAAAGAACCGCCTTGCTCCCATACATTTAATAAAGTGATAGCAGTATTACCGTTGTAATCAACAAAGGCTGAATTTGTTCCCGGAAAAATATCTTTCAGCATAACGGTGCCTGCTGTGGTTCCATCTGTTTTCCAAAGTTCAGAACCGGTAGCTGGAGTGTAAGCAAGAAAAAATAAGGTGTTGTTGAATACAAGAAAATCTCGTGGGTGCGAGCCTTGCGTGCCGGGATTGATATCATTCACTTTCACTGTTCCTGCGTTGGTGCCGTCCGTTTTCCATAACTCTATATCGTTGCTGAAAGCTACGCTGTTATCTGTATTTGCAACAAAAAAGAAAGAACCGCCTTGCTCCCATACCTTCAATAAAGTGATAGGAAAATTACCATTGTAATCAACAAAAGCTGAGTTGAATCCCGGAAAAATATCTTTTACCATATAGGTTCCTGAAGTGGTACCGTCTGTTCTCCATAGTTCATTTCCATTGGCAGTAGTATATGCAAGAAAATAAACAATGTTATTAAAAATAAGGAAGTACCTGGGGTCGGAATTGTCAATGCCCGCGTTGATGTCCTTTACAAGCGATGTGTTTCCGGTGGTTCCGTCAGTAGTCCAGAGTTCAATACCGTTGGTGCCGTCTTCAGCAGCAAAAATATAATTGCCGTTAAAAATAATTCCGTTAAGATAAGTGTTGGATGATGTGGTGCCGGTGTAAATATCTTTTACCAATGCCGGTGTTTGTGCATTTGCAAATGAAAATGCAATAAGATAAATAATGGTGAGTATTTTTTTTTCATGATGTTTGAGAATTTATATAGACAAACCTAAGCATTTGTAATTATTATGATAACAGTGGCAATAAATTTAATTAGCTTGAAAAATGCAGATTTGTAACAAGGTCACGGAGATACTTTCAACATTTTTCAAATTTTGATAATCAATCTTTATCACTATAAAAATTGAAACACGAATGAAAAAATTTCTACCTCGCACAACGAATTAAAAGAGCCTCGGAAAAATCTGTCCCCTTAAGCAACCAGGCTGAGCAAGGCTCATTGAATATTATACCTATGGAGATTACAGCACCGGGAAAAAAGTATTGTCGCAAATAACTTCTAACATAAACCTCAATACCGCTGCTCCCAGATAGCGTTCCCGACAACCCCCGCTCCCGAAGTGTGTTGTGACGCTACCGCCTAGCCTCACTGCTGGTGGTAACGCAAGTGTGAGTTTTCAAGTTTAACCCGGTCTCCATCCTGTTGTCAATCTCAATTAAACCAAACAGCATAGCCCTGCCTTCTTAAATCCCATGCAAGTTTTTCTTCCTGCTCTAAAGCTTCCTGCCTTGTCATACATTTTAAGTTGATATGGTTATAAAGGCTCGGGCGCATCCTTGCTTTGAGAAATAAATAGCTTGGTTGGTCTCATTACATCCTTGCCTTGAGAAATAAATAGCTTGGTTTGTCTCATTACATCCTTGCTTTGAGAAATAAATAGCTTGGTTGGTCTCATTACACCCTTGCTTTGACTCATTAAATGCTTGGTTTCTCTCATTACATTCTTGCTTTGAGAAATAAATAGCTTGGTTTGCCTCATTACATCCTTGCTTTGAGAAATAAATAGCTTGGTTTGTCTCATCACACCCTTGCTTTGACTCATTACATGCTTGGTTTGTCTCATTACATCCTTGCTTTGACTCATTACATGCTTGCTTTCTCCCATTACATCCTTGCTTTGAGAAAGAAGTTTGCCCATTGCACAAATTCAATAACTTTCGAAGAATTCCGATTAATCTCTGCCTGAAATTTGCACAAGCTGATAAATTACTTTGATAAATTCCGGACAACAAAACTGAAAATTCAGAAATAATTTTAAATAACAAGGCAAATAAAAACCAGGAGGGTAAGAGCAGGATAAACAAAAAAAATGTACCCTCATTAAATCAAAATAGCTAGCGTATAAGTGCAACGGTTCCACTCTTTTTAATATCGGTTGTTTTTCCTTTTATAATGGCTGTATATTTCAAGAAGTACATATAAACTCCTCCCGGCATTTCCTTCTCATCGTATTTACCATTCCATCCCGTAACAGGGTTGTCCGCAGAAAATATTTTTTGTCCCCACCGGTTGAAAATTATTAACTGATAATTTGCGGGATCGCAATAATAAGAGGGATTGAAGAGATCATTTACACCATCATTGTTGGGTGTAAATGCATTTGGCAAATAGAGATCACATTCACATTTGTACTGCTGCACTTCAACAGTGTCGCTACCAATGCAACCAAATTTGTTTTGAACAGTTACTATATATGTACCGGGTTGTTTAATAAACGTGGTATCTGCCATGCTTCCATTATTCCATGCATAGCTGCAACTATCGCATGGGTTCACTTTCAACAGGGTTGATTCATTTTCACACAACACAACATCATTACCCGCATTGGCATTTATGGCATTTATTGTAACAATTACAGTATCTGTAAGTGCAAATTCTCCACAGGAATCGTTTACGTTAAGAATGTAGGTGCCACTGTGAGTAACGGTAATCATAGCCGTAGTTTCACCGGTTGACCAGGAGTAGAAATCAAATTTATCAGCAGTAAGATTTTTGATACTGATGTCGCCTGTGCAAAGAGAAGTGTCGTTACCAAGCTGGAGCAACTTGGGAGCAGGACATAGGAATAACAGGTTTGAAGAAACCGTATCGAACGTGATATTTTCATTGTATGAAATAAAATTAATGATGGATTCATTGTATGTTATTCCACCCAATGTTACAGGATGATTGTTGATAGCCGAAGTGGAGGATTGCATGTCGCAGCCGCTTTTATAATCGGTAGTGAGTCGTGCAACAAATAATTCACCGGCTGGCGTATTGCCACAAGCGATGGGAGTTGCGTCATTTAAAAAGCACACGCTGTTCCCGGTTAAATAATTGGGTATTGAGATGGAATTTTCAGCAATGATGTTGAGGTCTTTGTCAAACTCAATAAGGGTTACATAAGAATTGCCTGCAACAGGTTTAAGAAACATTCCAACAAAATTACCGGTAAGGGTTTTAAATAACTCAGTAAGATTACTGTTAATGGAGATGCCTTTTGCACCTCCCCATAGCAGGTTTCCGAAGTAGTCGAACTTATAAAATTCTTTATTCCAGGATTGCCCGTTTGTTGAAGAAAAAATAAATCCATCACTTACGGCAACAGGGGCGAATGAATTTTGAGACGTAGCTATTACTTTAGTCCATATCGTTTTTCCGCTGGTATCTGTTTTAAGCAAATTGCCATTGCATTTTACCAGGATTCCCTGGTCAGATGTCATGATGGCGCTGCTACCGGGATCGCCTCCATCGAATAACCTGGTCCACAATAAATTTCCATTCGCATCCAGCTTTGTGAGTGAACTATGAGAAGCTGTGAGAGACGTATTAATAATGAGTGCGTGCAAATAAATATTTCCCTGGCTATCCTCTATTATACTGTGAGGATAGTGATTATAATTGTTTTCACCATAGGATTTACTCCAGGCAATGTTGCCATTTTGATCAAAGCGGATTACCCCCGTAATACCAACAGTGTTTTTTGTATGCCTGTAAGTTAAAGCATAATCACCATTCTTTAATGCTGTGAAATCATACTGCCCATATTGAACATGTGCCATGTTGTATTGCTTACTCCACTCAATAAACCCGCAACTGTTAAACTTTGTGAGCCGTATGCTGTCGCCAGTAAGTACAACCCAGCCGTGCATGGCAGGCAATACTTTAGCTTTTCTATTGTATATGATATCGGTTAGTTTTATAAATGAATGTTGAGCAAACAATAGTTGCGAAACAGACAACAGGAAAAACAGTATAGAATATTTAATAAATCTCATGGCAGACACGATGCAAAAATAGTGTTTCAAAACCGGTTAACGGTAATTTGTATTGCAGTGCACGTTTAAAAAATAATGGATTGGTTTTTAAATGTTTATTGATTTTCAAAATATATTTATTGTTTATCAATAAATATTTATTTATATTTGCACCGTCAAAATAATTAAAAACAAATTAAAATCTTTAAACAAAAAATAAAAATGAAATTAAAAACAAAATCGAAAACAGAAATTATCCTGATGGTAATGCACATTGTGGCATGGCTTGCCTTTATAGGTTTTATGATTGAAGCCGGTGCACTGCTTGTAAATTACACTGTAAGCTTAATAAATCCTGAGGCCACAAAAAACCTGTACAATAAATTAAATCTTGTTAGTCTACGGCAGTATAGTTTTAGTCATTACACCATGCACATGCTTTTATTAATGCTTGTGCCCATATTAAAAGCGGTGGTATGGTATCTTGCAATTAAAATTGCGATGAAAATAAAACTTGCCAATCCGTTTAGCATGGAGGTAGCAATCAGGGTGCAAAATATAAGTTATGTGTTATTGGGTATATGGATTGTTACAGTTATCAACATGGCGCAAACAAGCTGGCTGTTAAAAGCAACCGGAGTGCAATATGGCAGTGA
Organism: Bacteroidia bacterium; assembly: GCA_039931675.1. Lineage (GTDB taxonomy): Bacteria > Bacteroidota > Bacteroidia > AKYH767-A > OLB10 > JAEUTH01. The sequence goes on from JBDTRM010000220.1 coordinate 7,800, forward strand.
AATAAACAGCGAATACCTTTTTATGGCCGGCCTTGTATTTATTATTTCGCAGGTGTTTAAGCGTGGTGTTGAAATTCAAACTGAAAACGAATTAACTGTATGATTGCTATGCCGATAATTGTAAACCTTGATGTAATGATGGCGCGGAGAAAAATGTCGCTCAACGAACTTTCGGAGAAGGTGGATTTAACACTTGCAAATCTTTCCATCCTCAAAACCGGTAAAGCAAAAGCAATTCGTTTCAGCACACTTGAATCCATCTGCAAAGCGCTCGACTGCCAACCAGGAGATTTATTAGAGTTCGCTAAGAAATAATACATTACCTGTTCTTTGGCGAGCTTTTGCATTTATGCTTTTTATTGGTTTAGGGCAGGTTAGGTTTTGTTTAGTAAAATAGATTGGATACCCCGCTCCAACCAAGTCTCCCCAGTGCTTGCGACTCCGGCTTGGTGCGCGCCTCCCGTTTTACGGGACAAGCTTTGCGGAGATGAGATGGAAACGTAACTTTTGTACTTGTTCATTTATCTTTTCTGATACCCGCAGTAGTTATTTTCGTCAAAGTAATAAAATTATTTAATCAGTTGTTCGCAGGCTAACATACACCGTAACCATAAGAAGCACAGTCACGCAAAGAAAAGGGATTTGTGGTTTTGGAAAATGCATCTGGTACTATTGCACTGCAAGGCCGGGTAAGTGGCACACTTTACCACAGCGACACAGGATACTTTGCTACAGCGGGGTTGCGGCAGCGCGCGGACGCTATGGGAGAGCGGGGAAGGTATGAAATTCTAATTTATTTTAATCCAATTACTGCCATCTGAAATTACCTGTACATTACTGCCAGATGCTATTGAAATTGTGGTTGCCGCTGCTGAACCCACTTTAATTGATGTTCCTGAAACGGCTACCGTTGATGTGTTGGCTATTACATACATTCTTCCGGTTGAGCCCGAAGCTACAGGCAGCGTCAAAGTTTGAGCAGCAGTAGCGCCAGTAAATACAACACAATAATCAGACGATGTTAAGCTGTAACTTGAATTTTTTGAAACAACTGCTGCTGCAACCGAACCATTTACCTGTAGTGTTGAAGTTGGAGCTGTTACCCCTATACCTACCTTGCCGCTGGTGGTAGCCCGCATTACTTCAGTGCCATTTGATTTTGTAACTACATCAACAGCATCTGTAGTTCCTATATAATTGGTTACAGATGAAAGCCCGGTATTACCTGCAACACCCCATGTGGTAACAGTTGGATAGCTGCTAACCGGAACTGTAACCGTATTAGCTGTGGTTGATGCTGTAAACACATCGCTTACCACGCCCTGGTGTTTTAAAGTTATATAAGCAGTGCCTGCAGTGCTCCCTGACGATCTGCGAATGCGCAATGATGCAGTGCCTCCACTTACATTATAATCTAAATCAAAATCGTTTGCACCAAAAGCTCCGGAATTAGAATTTGGTG
>JBDTRM010000221.1:0-34709 GCA_039931675.1 Bacteroidia bacterium
GATTCGGATAATTGCCACTTAAATCTCCTGCTGCTGTAGTAGAGGTTGTTATATCGTCTACAGCATTTACATCACCGCTATTGGATATCACATTTCCGACTACTGAAATCCCTGATCCTGATGTATAAGTTGTGCTGCTATCTGCAGCCGGTTCCCATTGCAATGTGTTAGAATTATATTTCAACACCTGCTTGTTAAGCGGTGCTGTAGCCGAAACATTAACTCCTTTAATTTTACTTACTGAAGGATTCGGATAATTGCCACTTAAATCTCCTGCTGCTGTAGTAGAGGTTGTTATATCATCTGTTGCATCTGTATCACCTGTGTTTTTAATTACATTTGAAACAATTGTAATTCCTGAACCTGCTGTGTAAGTGTTGCCTGTGTTATTAGTCCAGCTTAAAATTCCGGCACCATTTGTTTTTAATATTTGTCCTGGTGTACCGTCTGCATCGGGTAATGTGTAAATAGTATTAGCAGCTAAATTGTCAGAAGATTTAAAACCAGCATAATTGCTGCCGTTTGCTGTAAGTTCAAAGAGTTGTATTTCGCCCGTGTTGCCGGTTGAAGTTCCGTAAGGATTTATTATAATAGCAGCAGGTGTTGCAGAGGATATTGCAGTTGTGCCGATAACCTGTAGTTTATAGGCGGGGTTTGATATTCCAATACCAACATTTGCATTATTGCCGAGTACAATGCTATTACTTGCGGATACAGATGCGTTAGCTCCAATAGCTGTGGCATTTGTTAAGGTGTTATTAGATGTACTTGCATTATAACCAACACAGGTATTTAAGCTGCCTGTTGTATTAACTCGTCCTGCAGAATCGCCAATAAATGTATTTTTGCTACCGGTTGTCGTATTAAAACCAGAATAATGTCCAAGCATACTGTTGGCGCTTCCCATTAAAAAACTTGCAACGTCTTCACCGATAAGGGTATTTACACCTCCGTTCATTCCAGCTTTACCACTATTAGCACCAATTACGGTGTTGTCGTAACCTGTTCCATTATATAAGGCATTCTTAGTATATGTGTTAAAGCTTCCTGCAAACACAAGATTTTGAGTCCCGGTCGCATCATTTTTCCATTTAAGATTTCCGCTACCATCTGTGCTTAATACCTGGTTATTTGTCCCTAAAGTATTTGGAAGCGTCATAATTAAATTAGTGCTTAATGAATCGGGAGCTTTAAAGCCTGTATAATTAATTCCTTTTGCCGTGAGTTCGTTAAACCTCATTTCTCCGGTATTTCCGGCTGATGTTCCAAATGGCTGAACATTAATTGCATTAGCAGATGAAGGTTTAATATCAAGCTTTGCGGCAGGAGTTGAAGTACCTAATCCTGTGTTTCCATTCTTTAAAATTACCAGGGCATCGGATTTATTCGTAATACTGAGTCCATTACCTATTGTGAAAAGCCTGTCAGTACTATACCAACTTGTAGTTGAGAGAGGGGTATAATCTGTATTAAAAAAACCCAATGTGGTTTCTGAATAGCTATTTGCAGTTGTTCTCTGGCCCATTGCTGTCGAAAAATCTCCATTTGCTGTTGTAAAAAAGCCCATAGCTGTTGAAGTATATCCCGTTGCGATTGTACTTGCACCTAAGGCAGTTGAATTAATTCCGTTTGCGGATGTAGAAGCTCCCATGGAAGTAGAACTCAGACCACTTGCGGATGTACCATAACCTATTGCTGTTGCAGCCACCCCAATGGCTTGTGTATTATATCCCATTGCAATAGAATAATTACCAATACTATCTTTATTCCATTGTGTTGCACCCACATAACCGGCTCTGAAAGCTCCTTTATCAGCATACCACATCATCCTTCTGCCTTCACCACTTATTGGTACGTTACCGGGTGTGGACGAAGCACTAAAATAAGCAGCAAATACAACACTGCTGTCAGCTACATGCAAACGGGCGGCAGGTGCTCCAGTGCCTATGCCAAGCCGTTTGTTTGCATTATCCCATTTCAAATTAATATTCGAAGTGAGGGTATTGGTGCCGTTATAAAATGCAATCTGCGTGGCAGCACCGTTGCCTGTAAGTCCATTTGCTCCTGATGCTGTAATCCATGACATAGTTCCCAAGCCATCAGTAGATAACACCTGCCCGTTGGTTCCGTCTGATGCGGGCAATGTGTAAATTTTATTGGCTGTTAAATTATTGGCAGCTTTAAACCCTACATAATTTGAGCCATTCGCAACCAGTTCATCCATGCGTATTTCACCGGTATTTCCTGCCCCTGTTCCAAACGGCTGAACATTTATTGCATTAGCAGTTGAAGGTTTAATATCGAGCTTTGCGGCAGGAGTGGAAGTACCTAATCCTGTATTGCCATTTTTTAAAATTACCAGGGCATCGGATTTGCTCGAAAGATCGAATCCGTTACCTACTACGAAAAGCCTGTCATTACTAATCCAACTGTTAATTGATACAGGAGTATAATCTGTATTAAAACAACCCAGTGTTGTTTCTGCATAACTGTTTGCAGTTGTTGTGTTACCCATCGCAGTAGAATAATGCCCGCCTGCCCTTGTATAATAGCCGGCAACAGTTGAAACGTATCCGGTTGCGATTGTATTAGATCCCAAGGCCAATGAATAATCTCCGGTTGCGGTTGCAAATGCCCCGATGGCAATTGATGATGATCCACTTGCAGATGCATTATAACCCATCGCAGTTGAGCCAGTTCCAACCGCTTTGGAATTAAATCCCGTTGCAAAGGAATAAATACCAATACTATCTTTATCCCATTGAGTGCCGCCTACAAAACCTGCTCTGAAGGCTCCTTTATCAGCATACCACATCATTCTTCTGCCTGCACCACTTACAGGTACGTTGCCGGGTGTTAACAAAGCATTGCCAACAGCAGTAAATACTACACTGCTGTCTGCTACATGCAAACGGGCAAGAGGTGAACTTGTACCAATGCCCACATTTCCGGTATTATTATTACGGATGTTGTTCCCGGTTTTTGTCCAGACAGAATTAATTGTATTGCCTGAAAAAGATATGCCGGTGCCGGCAATGTAAGTTGTGCCATTATCACTGCTCCAATTTAAAGTTCCGGTACCAGTTGTTTTAAGAACCTGTCCATTTGTACCATCAGTGGCAGGTAGCGTGTATGCTCCTATTTGTACTGAACCAGTAAAACGTACTGATCCATTTACATCTAATTTGAATGCAGGAGATGAGGTTCCTATCCCTATATTATAATTAGACTTTAAAACTGTAATGGCTGGAACAGAAGAACCATCATTAATTACATAATCTGAGTTTCCTATCGTGCCCGTTTGCCATTGTGTAGTTCCTGAAGTACGATACTCTACTATTGAGGAACTGGTTGAAGTCCCGCGCTCAATATAAATCGTAGCATTGGCTCCTGTTGATCTTACCGCCATGCTGGTTGACTGTGCTCCTGTTCTGAAAATATCAAATAAAAACTGGGGATTCGTAGTTCCGATACCCACAAATCCGTTGGCTTGTTTTATATACATCCGTGTTGCATTATTGGTTATGATATTAAGATCGCATGTATTGGTTGTACCGAGCTTATTGTTTGGGGCTGCTGTGGCGTTACCGGTTAATTGCCATTGCGCTTTAACGTTGCAAAATGAAGCAATAGCTAAGATAGTTAATAAGATTGTTTTTTTCATAATGTTTTTGTTTTAAGATTAATAATTGTAAAATGGATCATGGAATATTAATGTTTTAAATTTTTCATAATAAATTGGATTTATGTGCTGTAATAAATTTTTTGACTGAATTTTTTGCAACTTTTTGCAAAGAACCCAGTTATGGCTGCTTTGCGTTAAATGGTTTTTTTAAAGCAATATTTTTGTCTTTGCTAAGATGTTATTTTTTTCTTCTCTTCTCCAATACAAAGAGAGTTGTATTTTTATATAGGGCGTATTGCATGATTGTATCAATCCTTTTTGTAGCGCTTTCGTTAACAACGTTGCTATGCTGTTAACCCACTGCTTGGTGCGTAAAGTCCCTTTCGTCAGTTGATGAAAAAACACCAACAACAGGTAGCTTAACGCATGTAAAATAGTTTTGAATGTTGAATGCTAATCCCGATAGTTATATGGGGAATTTTGAAGTGATGTGTTTACTTTATTTGTCAACATTCATTATTCGTCATTAAACTTTTTTTTGATTAATGGTTTAAAAGATAATGAAGTATATAGAGGCTGCTATAACTTTAATCAGCAAAAAACAAATCACGATCACACAAGGTTTAGCAGGAAATAACGATTGAAGTAAAACAGGTAATATTTAAGGTAAATGTAATAACTGATTTGAAATATGCAAATGGGAATTGGCTCGCCATGAAACACAATTTAAATAAATGAAAAGCAGTTCTATAGAAAATCCCTTTAACAAATGCAAGGCGCTAATCCGGAAAATACCCGGCTCATTAAGAAATAAATAAAGCTCATATTTTAATGTTATTGAGCAATAATAAATACAATTGTGATCTGCAAATATTAAATACATGACAAAGATTTGGTCAAAAAAAACCTCCGGGATTTTAAAGCCCGGAGGTTACTGGTGAGTTTAAGGCGTTTACTGCTTAATAAATCGTATGCCTGATAAACTGTTTTGTGAATGCACTTGTATGATATATATTCCCTGTGCCAAAGCAGAAACGTCAAACGCCTCCTCATAATTTTCTTCTGTTAATTCCACTTGTTTCTTTGTCACTACTTCACGTTGATATTTATGATTTGTAATTCTGCAACAAAATCATTACTGTCAAAAGAAACAGTTATAAAATCGTTTGTCGTGTTTGGATAAACAGCAAGGAGTTGTTCCGATGTATCGGAATTGTTGTTTATTTTTTTTTTCGGTTAATCCGAGATGACTTCAGATTAAACTATAATTGCTAATTGCCAATTGTTTTGTGGATGCTTAGGGTAATGGCAATGGGTAATAATTTCCAATCAAATATAGAATTGCTTTTATACAAAACGAAAAAAGTGCCCCTTAATTACCTGACATTTGACGAACCGGGAAAAGATTTGACAAACAAGAAATGAAAGAAAAGCAGGTTAAGACAACAACAAAAATTTATAAAAAACTTTTCATTTTAAAGTTGCTCTTATCTTTTACTACAGGATATGCTGAATGTATTATCAGCTCTCCACAAAATACATATCAATCATTCCTTTATTCTTTGCTTCAATTTTTCCGCGGTGCTCGCATTTGAATTTATCTTTCACTAATTGATAGGTGCTGCAACTGATGTTTACTTTGCCGGGCTTGCCTGATGATTCCATGCGCGATGCAATGTTAACGGTGTCCCCCCAAATGTCGTAAGCGAATTTTTTGAGGCCTACTATTCCTGCCACAACGTGTCCTGTATTGCAACCTATTCTTATTTCAAAAAATGGTTTGGCTTCTGCCTGCCGTTTTTGTTTTTCATGCTCCATAAAATCACGTATTTCTATTGCAGCTTTTATGGTATCCTCTGCATTGGTTTTATTTGCAACCGGCAGGCCACCTGCACACATGTAACTGTCGCCAATAGTTTTTATTTTTTCTATTCCGTATTTGGTGATGATGTTATCAAAGGCGCTATAGCAGTAGTTGATTTCGTTTACGAGTTCCTGCGGGCTTAACTTTTCGCTCATGGTGGTAAAGCCTTTGAAGTCGGTAAACATCACTGTTACTTCGTCAAAGCTTTTTGCTTCTGCAGCACCGGTGGCTTTAAGTTCCTGTGCTGTTTCAGCAGGAAGTATATTGAGCAACAGGATTTCGGAGCGTTTCTGAAAGAAAATCCTCTTTTCCTGGAAGTAAAAAACCATGAGGAAAATAACTGAACCCGGGCCTATCACATTTATCACAAAAAATATTTGTCTTTGCGCTATGCTGAGATTATTGGAAAAGTTAATCCACGGATAAGAAGCTCCGCTGACAATAACGAGTAAGATATACGAAAAGAACCATCGTGGGGCTTTTCCGGGTTTATCAAAAAGCATGGCACCCAGCGGTGACATCAATCCCCATAAAATAACTGCGCTGCCATTTACAAAACCTCCTAATGAAATCATTAATGCAAAAGGTAACAGCAAGAGCAATAGCAACTGGCTGAAACGAAATATTCCAAACTGCCGTGTAAAACCAAAGCTGATAAGAATGAGTAGTGACGATGCAGAGTATATTAGAGGAATAGAACCTGCAAGTTTCTCATCGAAGATAATATACATGCATCCCCATGCTATGCCTGCTATCATAATGGAAGCTGAATAAAGAACAAGCAGCGATTTTTGCAGCCTCGTTTCATCATCATCACCGGGATGTGAACCTATTGATGAAATCCTGCTAAGAAATGTTTCCACTCGTTTGTTCATTTTCTTTATTCGATATAAAATAATTCTCAACCCTGATATACATCTTAATAAACTCTAAATGTTGAATTTTGAATTACAGCACTGCTTACTTCATCATTCAAAATTCAACATTCGTTATTCATCATTTATTTTATTGCATTACCACTTTCGCAATTTTCCGCACTTCCCCATCATCCACATTTAAAACATAAATGCCTTTTGTAAGACTGCTGAAATCGAGTGTAACAGATTCTGAAACGAGTTCAGAATGACGAATTATCATTTGTGAGTAAACCATATTTCCAACTAAATCATACATGGTAAGTTTATAGGTGCAGTTATCACAATCCGGAATTGAAACCGATACAATTCCTGAACCCGGATTCGGAAAAACATTTACACTGTTATCCGTTTCATCTGCGCTCATTCGGGTAGCAGGCAAACTGAAATAAGACACCGCACTCCAATTGGAAAAATCATAAGGCGCAACAATTCCGCAACGTCCGCGTATTTGCCATTCGTAATTACCGCCTACAATAAGGCCAGTTAAAACCTTTTGAATATTACTTCCTAATCCACTCTTTGCTGTCCATAGAGTTGCGCCCACAATTCTGAAACGAAGCTGGTAATTATCAGGTACAGGACTCATTGCATTCCAATGCAACTTTACACTTGAAGAAGTTAAGTTGGTTGCTGACACTCCTGTTGGAGTATTGGTGCAAACCGGACTTGCTGTTGTAAATTGTTGCAACGGTGACCAGTCGCTGAAATGACCAGGTGAGCACACTATCCTTACACGCCATTCATATTGAGTGCCTGGTATTAAATCTTTCAATTTCAAGTGTGCGTACATTGTTGTACAAACATGCTCGAATAATGTCGCTCCAACCAATCTCTTTTCAACATAGTATTTTACACCAGCGCCTGCCGAATCCCAATGTGCAACAGCAGTTGTCTGTGTGATGTTGGTAGTCGAGTAATTTCCGGGAGCGGGAGTTAATGAAACAGAGACAGAGGCAGTGCCCGAATTTCCGTTTCCATTAGTAACTGTTACCGTATATGTTCCAATACTGCTTACAGAAATAGTTTGTGTAGATGCCCCGGTTGACCAATTATAAGAGGCGTAACCCGCACCGGCATCTAAAGTTGTTGAACTGCCTGAACATATTGTTGTATTGCCTGTAATCACCGGGTTTAGCGCTCCCACAGTTATTACCTGGTTTGCACTTCCTTCACAACCATTCATAGTAGCGGTTACTGTATAGGTTGTAGTAGAAGAGGGCATAACAACAGGACTTTCAGTAGTCATATTGCCGGGCATCCATAGAAATGTTATATTGGGTGAAGAATAATTTACTGTAACTCTTGCATAATATCCATTTAACACAGGCTGATTTGTGTCAAGCCCCCAATAAGAAATTAAGTCGGTTGCAAGAAAGGTATTAGTTCCCCCTACCACATAACCTGCAGGATTTATATTCAGGGTTAACAGGGTCGAACTGAAAGGGCAAGAAAAATATGGCGTGCTGAATGTAGTGCCTGTGTTAATTCCATTAAGCGTAGTAGTTATCGGTGTATCTGCATTAAAATTTATACCAATATAAAGTTGAATCTCTATATCCGTAACTATTCCTGAACCCGTATCATTCCATGAAAATCCACCACTACCAGAGGTTAATAACCTGGTAGCTCCAACACAACTAATTGGCAGATTAACCAGGTTGCCGGCATTTATATTGTAGGTGTGTGTTAAAGAATCTATTGAAAAAGGAGGATTTGTAGAAACAGTCAGCGTACTGCTTTGTCCATTACTTATAGCAGGTGGGGTTGCATTTGCGGTAACAACAGGAAGTGGTTTAACGGTAACAAGTTGTGTTGCAGTATTGGTACATCCGCCTCCTGTGGCAGTAACAGTATAAACCGTTGATGAAGTTGGTGAAACAACAGGACTTTGATTGGTCATACCACCCGGCATCCACAAATAGCTGAGGGCAGCCGGACTGAGATAATTCACTGTAACTTTAGCATAATATCCACCCAGGTTATTATAATCCGATATCAATCCCCAATTAGCTGCCAGGTTATATACCCAAAAAGTGTTGGTTGCACCGACCTGGTATCCAACTGGGTTTACGTTTAAGGTTACCAAAGGAGATTGGCCCAGGCAATTTTGATTGCCGGGTGCAATCACTACAGCACCGCTAATGTTAGTATTTAACATTGTGGGTAGAGGTGTTAACCCCATAGAATTTATCCCTATTGAAAGTTGAATCTGAACGCCTGTAACTATTCCTGAACCGCTATCAGCCCAACTTATCCCTCCTTGTGACAGGTCGGTAAAACGCCCCGGCCCCACGCAACTATTATTCATGTTCACAAGGCCCGATTGCGAAACGTAGTACGTCTGCGAAGTAGGAATTAATGTGGTTGCATTAAGCATACTGCTTTGACCCATGCAAATTGTAGCAGGCGAAGCGCTTGTTGAAATTGCAGGAGCTGTCATTACATTAAATGAATTTGAAAGATTATTACAGCCATAACTGTTATGCACAACTACCTTATAGGTTCCGGACTGGGTAGCGGTATAGGTTGCACCAGTGGCATTTGCAATTAAAGTATTATTTCTAAACCAGTCATATCCTGTCATGGTTCCGGCAACTGCCACCGGATTTGAATTAAGTACAGTACTATCTCCGGGACAAAATGCTGCATTACCGGTAATGATGGTCGTTGGATTTACGCAGCTTCCGTTGCCATGAATTCTGAAATCATAATCTCCTTCATCGGTATCATCACTGAGTATATGTACGTAGGTATAAAAAAAGATTGCAATGTTTGGTGCAAAGGTTACATTAAAAGTTGCACTGCTGAAAGGTGCAATAGTTGTGGGCACGTTTGAAACAATAAACATAGTACTATCAATTCCGGCAGTATTAATGCCCGAAATATTAAGTGTGGTGCTACCGAGGTTTTCAATTGTATAATGCACAGTTCGTGGTTCCGAAACTTTCACGAATCCAAACTCTGTTGAATCTGAAAAGCTAAACGTTGTTTTACCATCAGGAATAGTAACCGGAGGTGAACCGCCTTTCACATTTATTTCAGCAGGTGTAGCTGTGCAATTGATTCCGGATGCAACTCCACCAGGTGCTACCCAATTAGATGTTAAACCATTAAGCGCGAAATTCACAAGGTCACCATTACCTGTTCCGGCAGCGTTATATAAAAGAGTATCATTTGAATTGGTATCGGCAGCAATGCCCTGGTTAAAGTGGTAAAGTGCAGTTAAATTTGCCTGGCCCGAAGTGTCAAATTCACAATTCATGTGCGCCTGGATTTCACTTTGCATCAGTGCACGCTTCCAGATGCGCACTTCATCCATGCTGCCGTTGAAAAAATCTCCCGCACCGGGAGTGCCTCCAATACAAGGATTTATTGCCTGCGAAATGTAACCAAATGATGTACCGGTACTGCCGAATATATTTCCGTTTACGTAAATTGCCGATGCTCCCGATTTAACTACAAAAGCTACATATTGCCATCCCTGGTTAATTGGTGGAGAATTTGTACTGAAGACTCCACCACCATTTGTATAAACAAGGATATTGAAACCAGCGGATAATCCAAAGCTTATAAAACCTGAGCCGCTTGAACGTAAAATACATTGGCTGGTATAAACGTTTGGGGTTACATTAATCCATGCTTCAAAGGTAAATTCTGTCCAGCCGGGTCCGCCTAACGAGAGATTATTTAGTGAAACATAATCATTCACTCCGTCAAAGTTAAGCGCTTCACCGGTTTGTGCTGTTATGGATTTTGCAAATAACATTACTATTACAAATAATAATATTTGAACAATTTTTGTGATGCGATTCATCACCGTTTGTGAAGTTTGATTTTTCATTTTTGATAATGTTTTTAATGTTTAATTATTGTGAAAATTTTTTATTAGTCATTGATGTAATTTTTCTATTGTCAATGGTCAATGGTCAAATCAGCATAAACCTCTTGCCGCAATATTCGCATTGATAATTTTTTGGCTTAATGGTTCCGAAGGAAATTGCTTTTATAAATTTACCTGTGAAGGATTTTTTATCTATCGCTTTCAAAGCGCCACCACATGATGTGCAGTTGATTCCAACAATTGTTCTGTTAATGATAATTTTATCTATATTCAATAGTGACATAATGAGTGCAATAGTGCATTCACTTAAAAAAGCTGTGAAATAAATGTGATGAATGTGGGTGGGGAGGGATGAAGGTGGGGAGGTTTGGTGAGGAAGGATTCCATCGGCAATAACGAATCGTTAATCTAATTTTTCAATCCTCTTTAATACCGAGTGTTTTCAAAAACGCCTCCCTATAAGATTTCCCAATTGGAATTTTAATTCCGCCAACTGAAACCTCTGTTGGAAAAACATCTTCAATCATGTTGGTGTTTACGGAATAGCTTCGGTGGATACGGTTGAAAATTTTTTGGTCGAGCTGTGCTGCAAAATCATTGAGGGTGGAGCGTACCATAATTTTCTTTTCTGATTTAAGATGAATGGTAACATAATTTGAATCACTTTCGAGATATACTATTTCGTTAAAAAATATTTTGCGAAACACATAGCCGTCTTTCACAAACATAAAATCTTTGGCGTGATATGCAGCAGCCTGTTCGGGCTTTGAGTCCGTGCGATTGCCTGTAAAATTATTGAATGCAATTTCTATGGCTGCAAACAATTCTTCTTTTGTAAACGGTTTTACTATGTACGCATGTGGCTTCACAGTTTTGGCGCGTTCAATTGTTGCTGCATCGCTGTTGGCGGTTAAAAAAATAAAGGGAATGTTATAAAGCTCATTCACTTTTTGCGCCACATCAATGCCGTCTTTTTTTCCTGATAGTTGAATGTCAAGTAATAACAAATCAGGTTTATTGTCAGCAAGCATTGCCAGCGCTTCAGTATAACTTATTGCGGGACCGCAGTGCGTGTATCCAAGCTCATCCAGCGTGCCGATTATAGTGCGCGCTATTACCAATTCATCTTCAACAATTCCTATTTTTAATAGTGACATGTTTTTTAGTCTTCGTTTTTTCGCGTTTCGCGATTCGTAAAATTAATAATAAACACAGGCCCGTTTTTATATTCATATTTCACAGTGCCGCCAATCTGTCTGCTTAAATCGTGTATCAATTGCATGCCAAGTGTTTTTGATTTTGTGGTATCAAAGCCCTCTGCCAAACCTGGTCCGTTGTCCGAATAAATCAATTCGTATTTTCCTTCTGTTATCAAATTTACCTTCAGATATATTTGTCCATCCTGAACACTATTAAAAGCATATTTGAAAGAATTGGTGAGGAGTTCATTCATAATTAAGCCAAGCGGAACGGCTGTGTCAATATCTAAGTTCATTGGAGGCACTTCAATTTTTATTGCCACGTGAGGCTTTTGAAATACACTTTGCACCTGGTTGCACAAATCATTTGCAAAACGATTCAGTTCTATGCTGCTTAGGTTCTCGAACTGGTAAAGGTTCTGGTGAATGAGCGCAATACTTCTTACGCGGTTTCGTCCTTCCCTCAAAGCATCCTTAGCTGTTTCATCAACAAGATTCTTGCTTTGCAATTCAAGCAATCCCGAAATCACCTGCAAATTATTTTTAACCCGGTGATGAATTTCCTTCATCAGTATATCCTTCTCGTTAAGCAATTCATATTGCTTTGATAAGGATTGCTGCAACTGCGCAGTTCGTTCGGTTACTGTTTGCTCTAATTTAATTTTATCAGCAGCTAACTTTTTTGTTCTCGAGTGAATTACAAAATAAATCACCAGCACGAATACAAATACTACCAAAGCAATGAACCACCATTTAAGATAGAAGGGTTTTAAAACAATGATTGGAATGCTTAATTCGTTTTTACTCCATGCTCCTTCGTGATTCTGTCCTTTGATATGCAACGTATAGTTTCCATACGCCAAACCGCTTATGCGGATGTTATTCTCGTCTATGTAATTCCATTCCTTATCTACACCATCAATGAGGTAAGCATAACGGTGAACATCCTCCTTCGCGAAATCAAGCAATTGAAATTCGAGGGTGAAGAATTTATCGTTTGGCTGAAGCGTAATTTGCGATGTGTTCAACAACTCATTTGTTTTGTTTACGAGCTTGTTTTTTGAACCCATAAACAGGTTAAAAGAAATGATGCGCAATGGCACATTAAATGAATTAGTATCAGAAATAAAGTCCTTTGGATAAAATGCATTCACTCCATCTAAGCCGCCAAAAAATAATTGCCCGTCATTTGCTTTAAACGAAGATGTGCGGTTAAACTCGTTGTGTGTAATTCCGTTAGTGGTGGTATAAGTTTCTGCAGAAAATGTTTTTTTATTGAAGCGAATCAATCCGTTATCAGAACTTATCCAAAGGTTTCCATAATCATCGGTTTCGATGCGATATAAAACATCGGAAGGAAAACCTGAAACAATATTAAACTGTTGAAGATTATTTGTTTTTCTATCCCAGCCATACAATCCTTCTCCATTTGTTGCCAGCCAAAAAATTCCATCGTCATCAATATACGCATCGAGTAAACTCATGTTATTGACGATTGACGATTGACGATTGCCAATTGTCAATTGCCCATTGTCCATTGTCAATTCAAAAAGTCCATTCTCCGCCACTGCCCAAATCGTATCATTTGATTTTAAAAACCGGTAAACAAATTTTGCTTCACGAACATTTCCTGAAACGTAAGACATCGTGTCAAATTTGTTAATATTTGAATTAAATAATGAAAAGCCATTGGTTCTTCCCAGCACTACCAAACTATCATTCAGTGAAAGCATTGACCAGATTTCAGAACCTGTGCCGCCAGGAATTTTATTCAAAGAATTTTGTTTTATATCATAGCGATAAAGACTAAATCCACCACAATAAAATTCATTCTTATGTTTAATAAGTGCGTATTTGATTTCCGCAGTGGTTACTGCATTTGTTTTGTTTTCAGTTTGTGCAAAAATGCTGGTCCAGATGTTAGCCAATACTTTACCTGAATCTTCGGCAAAAATTCCACGAGCCTGGTTATTTTTTTCAATGCTCTGCTGCTGAGTTGTAAAAAAATGCCGGAAGCAATTTTTTTCTATTTTAACCTGCAATATACCAAGGGAAGTGCAAATCCATTTATTGCCAAAGTTGTCAGAAAAGAATGAGTAAAGAAATAAATTCTCAAAGCCTTTAATATCAACGTCACTGAATATTTTCAGAATGGTATTTTCATTCCAGAAATAAAGTCCGTTATATTCACCATAGAAAAGACAGGAATAATCCTGGGCAGAACATACCATGGTATTCCAACGCTTCCCATCTATTATTTCCAGGTGATATTTTTTTGCATCCGCTGGTATTTCAACTTCACCTTTGGGTGATACTTTTCCTATCTTATAGTTATTTTCATCAGCCACATAAATAAATAAAAGGTCAGAATTGCTTGTAAATGCTAGTGGGTGCGTCCCCAATCGCGGGTGACTGTAATTCACTACAGTATCTTCAGTTACAAGGTAATGCATGTCTTTCTCCGATAACCTGAGCAATACCTTTCCATTTTGAAATACACAGTTAAGTCCGCTGGTGCGGTAATCCAATTTCGGGTCTTCGTTATTTATATGCCAGTCTTTTATTTCATATCGAAGCTTAAACCCATTCACGGAAGAATATTTCCAAAGCCTGAAGGGATAAGCGGTAAGAAAATAAAGTACATCTGTTCCATCATTTGAAATCCAGTAAACATCTTTTTCTTTAAAAGGCAATTTTGGAAAGGTGGCAGTGAGCGATTTCACTTCATGAGTAGTTAGATTCATCACATCCACTTTTCCATTTGTAGCAAGCTGAAAGCCCGTGCTTCCATATTCAATAAACATGTTATTGGCATCGTCCTTTGCTACCTGCACTACTTTATTCTCCTGCAGGTTATTTCGCTGGCGCGTAAAGTGTAAAAAGTTTTTACCATCATAACGATCTAACCCGTTGCGTGTACCAAACCAGATAAATCCCTGCTTATCCTGCAAGCCACAAAACACTTCATGTGATGAAAGGCCGTCTTCAATCGAAAGAAACCGTTTGGTGATGATGTAGTCAGTTGATGATTGAGAAAAAGAAATTTCATTGCCGAAAAGCAGCACGGATATGATACAGATGCTTAAAACAATCTTGGAAATCTTCAATGCTTTAATTTTACAGTGAAACTAATTTGAAGTAAAGCAAATAAAAACTTTCGGATGAAATAAAAAAGAAGGGTTCTATTAAGAACCGGCTTCTGATTAATGGTTATAAAAAAACCTCCGGGTTTTTAAAGCCCGGAGGTTACTGGGAAGTTTAAATTGTTTATTGTTTAATAAATCGGACGCTTGATAAACTGTTCTGCGAACGAAGCTGTATCATATAAATTCCGGGTGCTAATGCAGAAACATCCAAAGGCTCTTCGTAACTTCCTTCGGTCAATTCAACTTGTTTCTTTTTTACTACTTCTCCGTTAATGTTTATGATTTGCAATTCTGCAATAGCATCTTCGCTGTCAAAAGAAATGGTGACGAAATCGCTTGCAGGATTAGGATATTCAAAAAGATTGTTCTCATTTGATTGCTCAAACACATCACCTAACCTGGCACATTGCGTAACTGTTTTACCTGCTGACAATTTTGTACAACCACTAGCATTGGTAACTATTACTTTATAGACCCCGGCTGTGCTTGCTACGTAGCTTTGCGATGTTGCACCGCTGATATTCACACTGTTCTTAGTCCATTGATAAGTAAAGCCTGTACCGCTGTTTGCTGTAAATGTTACCGTGCTGCCACCACATAACTGGAGTGAACCTGTTACGGTAATGGAAGCGCCAACGTTACTGATAGTAACTTTCTTGGTAGCGGTTGATGTACATCCCACATTGTTTGTAACTGTTACCTTATAGGTAGCTTTTGAAGGAGCTATAATGCTTGCTGTTACATGCCCTGTTGACCACAAATAAGAAGCAATATTATAAGGAATACCCGATGGATAAATCCATTGCACCCCATTGTATAAAGTACCGGCATCACCATTGTTTAGGGCATTTAAAACCGAGCTTCCTGTACCCTCGTCTAATTTGTAATAAGCAACAAGTCCAGACGCTGAAGTGTTCACTGAACTGTTCATGGCAGTTTGAATTTGTGCCTGGCTACGCTGATTGCTCCAAATGGTAATGTCATCTACCTGTCCTCCAAAATTTTCACCGCATCCCTGGCACCATTGGTCACCGATGATTAACAGGTTAGGAGTGCCGCCTACTACAATCGGGCTGCCGATAGCACTTCCTTTAGTTGCGGCTAAGTTACCATCAATATAAAGGTATGCATTCGAGCTGTTTCTTACTATAGCATAATGATGCCACTGCAAATCGGTCGGCCAGGCTACCCCTGTATTAAGCCATCCATCGCCAACACGTATAATTCCATTGTTATCGCGTCCGATATAAAAGTTTTTGCCTTGGGCAAGAATTTCATGGAAGTTGGTTTGAGCCACATTTTCTTTTGCCCAGAACAAAACGGAGTAATTACCGGTAACGGGAATAATAGGTGTAGTCATAACAACCCGGTCATCAACTCCGTCAAACTGAAGTGCACTGCCGCTGAAAGTTGCATTTAACGAAACAGCTCCCCCCGCGCAAATTGTTGTTGACCCGCCTGCAGTAATAGAAACTGCAGTAACCGGTTTAACTGAAGTAACCACCACCGGTGCCGATGATGCCGTACAACCGGTTGGACCTGTAACTGATACCGTATAGGTTCCTGCTGTTGCAACACTTATACTTTGGGCTGTAGTACCATTACTCCATAAATAAGATATTGCATTCCATGGAACTGTGCTTGGAACCAACCATGTTGAACCGTTATTTGCAACACCTGTGCTGTTACCCGAAACTGATTCCAAAACAGATGTACCGGTGCTCTCATCTAACCTGTAATAAGCAACCAGACCGCTGCTTGATGTGGAAACGGTTTTATTCATGTTGTTTTGAATCTGCGATTGTGTGCGTGCCACGTTCCAGAAACGAACTTCATCAATGTATCCGAAGAAGTAAGGGTCTGTTACATATTCCGATTTTCCTAATGTGTTGTTTGTCGTTGCACCCAGGCTGCTTGGAGTGTATCCAAATGAAGCATTAGTACCTATTACGTTTCCATCTAAGTATAATTTAGCGGTAGTTCCCGATAAGGTTACAGCAATATGATGCCATGAGTTTTGCGGGAAGGCTTGGTTACCATCTACCAATTGGTCACCGGCACCGATGTTGATTGCAAACCTTGGAGTTGAATTAATGCCATTTTGCACAGTAAGGAAAATATTGAAATTGGCTCCATTGCCGAAATCAAATATACGTTGCCAGTTAGCTCCGCCTTTCCAATAAACATAAGCTTCAAATGTAAATGCTGTGGCTGCCGATAAATTGTTTGATATAGTAATGTTATCATCAACACCATCGAAGCTGGCAGCATTACCTGTAACAGGTGCACTGATTAAACTACCAGAACAAACTGAAACAGTTCCGCTCGGATTAGTGGTGGTTGATGGCGATGGGTTTACAGTAACAGTTATTATATTGGAAGTGTTACCTCCATTGGTGCAATTGTAATCGCCTGATGATGTAACATTAATACTTTGTGTAGTTGCGCCATTGCTCCATACATTACCTGATGCAAGCGATGAAGTCAATTGAACACTTCCACCCGTGCAGAATGTTGTAGGACCTCCTGCTGTAATAGTAACTCCCGTACAGCCGTTTAATATTGTTACCGACTTGGTAGCTGTGCATCCCTGCGCATCGGTTATTGTACAGGTATAGACTCCCGGTGCAAGTCCTGTGGCAGTCTGTGTTGTCTGGCTATTACTCCACAGGTAAGTGTAAGTGAAAATTTGCGTATAGGTGAAGTTAATGTTATCTATAGCAGCAGCAGGATTAGTTGCATACCAATCATTATCCCACGTAAAGACCAATCGTTTAGTTGTTCCGGCATTTGCATCAAGATTACCTACTGTAGCCTGTGTCCATGATGCATTGTTAGAATATTTACCAGACAGTTTTCCTGTTGCCAGTTTAGTTCCTGCTACTGGTGTTATTCCTGTGCCTACGAGGTATGTTTCAAAGTAATCGGATGAATCCACGAAAAAATTGGTTCCGTTATAGCCAACCCCGCTTGCATTCCTCCAATAAAACTTAAGCTGAATGTTGCTTGCGTTAGCGGGGAATGTAAAATCTTTGTAGAAGTGAACAGTAGCATATTGGGAACCTGTCTGGTTATTGTTAGTGCAACTATTTGCGGCAGCAGAAATATAAATGGAATTAGTACCTGCATAAGCTACAGCAGTTCCGGCACACCATACATTCGACTGGCTTCCGTTTACAATTGTCCAGCCATGCGCGCTTTCAAAATCTGTAAGATTATTAACTGTAGTCTGTAATGTTCCACCTGAAGGATTAACAGTTGCCGTTCCATTGTTACCAACGCATGTCGTATTTGTTTGAGAAGATGTAGCAGTGATTGATGTTGGACCTGTTACTGTTACAGATACACTGCTGCTGTCATTGGCATTATAACCATCGGCTGCTCCGTTAGGTAATGTGGTGTAAGCCTGGAAAGTATGCGCTCCCTGTGGAATTGAAATTGAGGGAAGTGTAACATTTGCTGAGGTAAAAGCAGCAAGACTTCCTGACCATGAATAAGTGGAAGCTGCATTATTATCAATTTTATATTTAATGCTTACTGAAGTTAATGTTGAAGTTCCATAATTCCCGAGTTGAACAATAGGCGCTGTTGAATATGAAGCCCCGCCACATAATGTAGTATAAGTTGTGGCTGTAGGATTTATAATTGACGCGATGCCCGCATCATTCGGAGTTAACGGAACGCATCCTAATGAACTGGCAAGCAGGTTACGTGGGTACGAATTCAAAGCTGCAGTTACCCTGTCTTTCTGCCCTTGTGTAAAACGGTCCCATTGCGCAAAACAATAACCCATATAGTTATACGTAGAATTAGTAATTGTTCCAGCCGAGCAGGTAGAGGTGGTACACTCACTTTGTAAAATTGGCGGTGTATCACAAACCTGGTCGCCATCTGTTGCGCAATTCGCATTTGGAGGACAGGTAGTTCCGTTTTGCCCCTGGAAGGTATGATATAAGTTAAGCCAATGTCCTGTTTCATGCGCAAATAACTGACCATTGGTCATGCTGCCTGCACCAATTACAATACCATCCCATTTTACAACAGCATAAGGAAGTGTTGAGTATGCACCTGCATCGCAAATCTGTTTCACAACCCATATATTATAATAGCTCGCGCAGGTCCAGTCGCTCAGATTTTTTATGAGCGTATCATTCACACCACCGCAGGGGCTTGGTTGAGCGTATCCCACACCATTGGCTGAATAACCCGGTATGCTGCTTCCGTTATGCCTGGTGATTCCGGTTGTTGCATTATTGTTTGGATCTCTTACTGCAAGACAAAACTGAACATTCATGTTAACACCGTTGCCATTTGCATTTGCAAACCGATTATTCAAATCGGCAATCATCGCATTAATGGAAGCATCAGAAACATTTGTTCCTGTTCCTAAAGCTTCACCAAGATGAACTACGTGAACAACAACAGGTATTGAAACCGTTGAGAGAAATGAAGGAATGAAATATTTTGCATTTTGGTTTTGCGAAACCAAATTTTGAACCCTGGAATTCATCAGGTTGTATTGCATTGCATACGAAGGGTCTGTCACCATCCTTGACTGGTGAATAGCATCCGTGGCACATTCAAATTGCTGGGCATTACTTTTTATAGTAAGGCACCACAGGAACAAAAATGTTCCGATAATAAATAAGTTCTTTTTCATTTTGTTAAGAATTAAGAGTTTGTAATTAATCAGATATTATAATAGTTGTTGTTCAATTTTTAAATTCTGCTTCAGCGCTTATATAACTGTATAAAATTTGTTGCAGGTTTCGCATTGGTATAATTTAGCTTTAATTTTTCCGAATGTAAATGCAGTTATCACTTTTGCGGTAAATGATCTTTTATTGATGTGTTTTAAATTTCCTCCGCAAGCAACGCAGTTAACTCCGATGATTGTTTTTTGAATAATTATTTTATCTAAATCGAGGAGGGGCATGAGTAAAAATTTCTGACCAAATATGGTTGGGTGCAGATAGAGGAAGAAATAAATGTGACGGTTTAAATCCCGCCAAGTGACGAAATGAGGAAAAGGCGTGACGGGTTGGAAAGGGAAAATGGAAGGGAGTAACTGAAGTAGATATTTATACGCACGAAATAATTATTTGATTTATCTTTGAAGAAAAATCACAATGGAAAGTTTGTTATTACAAAGCAGCAATAAGAAGGATATTGAAATCTTAGCTACGCTTGCTAAAATGATAGGTTTAAAAACCCGTTCAATAAGCGATGAAGAGTTAGAAGATATGGGGCTTGCCAATGCAATGAAAAAAGGCAGGACAGGTGAATATGTTGATACAAAAAAATACTTAGATAAACTACGTGGCAAATGATTGTTCGCATTGATAAGAGTTTTGAAAAGGACACGAACAAAATTAAAGACAGTAAACTTTTGTTGAAGGTGGCGGTTTGCATACAAAAAATTCAAAACTGTAATACGGTAAAAGAAATAAAACAACTCAAAAAGTTAACAGGTTTTGACAAACACTATCGTATCAAAATCGGTGATTACAGGTTGGGAATAATTATTAATGGTAATGAAGTTGCTTTTGAACGTATGCTTCATAGAAAAGAAATTTACAAGTACTATCCATAAAAAAACTACCTCACTCTTTAATCCCCAGCACGCTAAACAACCCGGCACGATAAGTATTGCTTACCGGAATTTTAAATCCGTTTGCAACAACTTCTGTGGGTTCAATGTTATCAACCATGTTTAATTGCACTGCAAAACTACGGTGCGTTCTGTAAAATTTTTCAGAAGGAAGTTGTTCTAAAAAATCGTTGAATGTTGAACGAATAATGGAACTCTTTTTTTCTTTAGTATGAATCACAACATAATTTTCGCAGCTTTCAGCATATACAATTTCACTAAATAATATTTTAACGAACTTGTGTTGTTCGCGTATGAAAATGTAATCCTTAAGCGCTGTCGTTTCTGAAGGTTTTGTTATTGATTTTGTTTTGCTGTAATTATTAAATGCTATTTCAATGGCTGCATACAACTCCTCTTTAGTATAAGGTTTTACTAAATATGCATTTGGCTTCACTTCTTTAGCTCTCTCAATGGTTTCCATATCGCTGTTAGCTGTGAGAAAAATAAATGGCAGCTTATATTTTTGATTCACTTTTTCAGCAATATGAATTCCGTCTTTCTTGTTGTTCAGGTTAATGTCGAGCAGCAGCATATCAGGTTTTTCTGCATCAATCATTTCCAATGCCTCTTCATAACTGCTCACCGGCTCGCATACTTCATAACCCATGCTGATGAGGTGGGTTTTAATTTTTTCAGCAATGAGTAATTCATCCTCTACAATTCCTATTTTGATTTCTGTATTCATTTCTTTTGCCACTAAGGCTCGAAGACACTAAGTTTTTTTTCTTTTTCTTTTGCCACGAAGACACGGAGACACTAAGTTTTACTTCTCTTTCTTTTGCCACGAAGACACGGAGACACTAAGTTTTATTTCTCTTTCTTTTGCCACTAAGCCACTAAGACACTAAGCTATTTTTCTTTGTGCCTTCGTGCCTTAGTGGCAATTAATTTCATCGAACAAATCTTTTTATTCCATTCTTTATTAATGGCACATTGAAATTTATTAGAAAGCCTAATCGAATTTTTGTAAGTTTCAAATGAGATAGCACTTGAGCTTCCCAAAGAGGGTTTAGCATATCTACCGCTTTCAGTTCAGCAATTCCGTTTGAGTTAACCAATAAGTCGAGTCGTAACCCTTCGTCCAATTTAATTCCCTCAAATACAATTGGGATATCAACTTGCCTTTGTACAAAATGCCCTTCTTGAATTAAAACATGAGCCATACACGCTTCATAAACTTTTTCAAGTAATCCGGGACCCAGTTCTTTGTGAACACGATAAGCGGCATTTACTATAGCAGTTGCAGTTCTTTCTTCTGCTTCTGTAAGAGGTAAGTAGTTCATTTGATATTTTTTTTGCCACTAAGACACGAAGGCACTAAGTTTATTTTTTCTTCTTCGTGTCTTCGTGCCTTAGTGGCAATTTAATTTTTTGCAATAATAAATGGAATTTCAAATACACTTCCGTTATCATTATAAAAATTCAATTTACCACCGAGTTGCTTAGTGAGCAATTGAATAACTTTCATTCCAAGTGAAGTGGATTTTTGAATATTGAAATCTATAGGCATGCCGTTGCCATTATCACGATAAATCAGTTTAAAGTTTTTATCACTTTCATTCTTCAGCACTATTTCAATTTTATTTTTTTTGTTTTCGAAGGTTGCGTATTTGAAGGTGTTAGTTAAGAGTTCATTCAATATTAAACCAAGAGGAACTGCTGTATCAGTATTGACAAGCAGGTCATCAGCGGTCATTTTAAATTCAACCTCTGTTCCCTGTTTTTTGAAAACACCTTCTACCTGCCTGAATAAATCATTTATAAAATTCTTAAGCTCCACGTAAGTGTTATCCTCATTGCGGTACAGCTTATGATGTATGAGTGCAATGGATTGCACACGGCTTTGACTTTCAATAATGGCTGCCTTAGCTTTCTCATCAGGTATGCGTTGTGTTTGTAATTCAAGCAGGCTGCTGATAACTTCAAGATTGTTTTTTACACGATGATGAATCTCTTTCATCAGCATTTCCTTTTCAGTGACTAAAAGCTCTGCACGTTCTTTTTCCATTCGCAACTGCTCGGTTCGTTGCTCAACTTGTATTTTCAATTCCTTTTGACGCGCGCGAAACGCTTGAGTCCGGTACCTGTAGTAACCTATTATACACGAAACCCCAATAAATCCAAATAAAATTTTTGCCCATGTTGTTTGCCACCAAGGTGGAGTTATAGTGATGGCAAGTTGCGTTCCTGTTTTATTCCATACACCATCGCTATTACTTGCTTTCACTCTGAAAGTATAATTGCCGGGCTGTAGGTTGGAATAGCTCACAAATCTCCTGTTGTTGCAATAAATCCATTCCTTGTCAATGCCGTCCATCTTATATGCATATCGGTTGTCCTGGTTACGATAATAACTGAGTGCAGCAAATTCAATATTCAGACTATTCTGCATATAATTTAATTCAAGATAATTATTGCCAAGTGGCACTTCGTGGTCGAAAATTTTAAATGATGAAATGACAACAGCAGGCGGAAGTGACTTTCTATTTGCAATTTTATCCGGGTCAATAATGTTGTAACCATCAACACCGCCAATGAGTAATGTTCCATCTTTTAATTTTAAGGCAGCGCCCGTGTTGTACTCATAATTTTGGATGCCGTCCTTTTGTGTAAAGTTTAAGCATGAATAATTACCAGGGTTAAAGCGACATAAGCCATAGTTGGTGCCCAACCACAACATTCCATTGTTATCGCATACCATAGAATAGATTGCATTGTCAGGAAGCCCGTTTTCCATTGTGAAATGCGAAAAATTATTTTCTGCTTTGTTGTAACGATTTAATCCGCCACCATTTGTTCCTATCCACAAATTTCCTTTTTTATCAAAAGCAAGTGAACGCACATCATTACCATGAATGCTATACGCATTACCTTGAATGTTATAAAAGCGGGACCATTTTTTTGTAACAGCGTTATACCTGTTCAATCCGTTGTTGGCTCCGGCCCAGATATTTCCATCGGCATCTTCAACAAAAGTATAGAGGCAATCGGAAGAAAGAGAAGAAGAATCCTTTTCATCATGCAATACAGGATTCAACTGCAACAGGGCTGAACTTTCAAAATTAAGGTCATTCACCTTTACCGTATAGGTTCCTGCACCATAAGTAGAAATCCACATTGTATTTTTGCTATCGCAATAGAGACTACGGAACATGCCGTGACTGGTGATGAAAACAGCATCGGGCATTTTCCACACTATGCTCTTATTGTTTTCCCGGTTCCATATCGTCAGTTGTCCATTCCATGTACCAATCCAGGTATTGCCTGAGCGGTCGTGTGCAAGTGTGCCTATACGTCCATCATCTGAGCCTATTTGTTTTGTCAGTTCTGTTATTTCAGTGAAATTATTTTTGGTAATATCATATTGGTACAAACCTTTTAAGGTTCCTATCCAGTAACCATTTTCTTTTTCTAAAAATGTGCGGATGTTTTTATTTTCACCTTCGGAAATAATTCTTGAATTATTCGCTACAGGGCTTGCACTCTTCAATACAGGTTTAAGCTCTTCCATTTTTACAAGCCCATGTCCTGTACATGCTACCCAAATCACACCATTTTTATCCGGCAAAGCGTCATCTAATGAATTGGATGGAAGACAATTTGAATTGCCTGGTTCGTTAATAAACTGTTCCCATTCATCGGTGAGCACGTCAAATCGGAAGAGCCCCATACCACGTGCAGGAATCCATAGTTTTCCTCTCTCATCCAGGTATCCTTGTTCAGTAAAATTATCTCTCACTTCATCCTTTGGGATTTTTTTATTGAGGTGAAATACTTTTTCATCCCCATTATAAATATTCAACTTGTAGAGAATGCCGGTGTGTGTAAGCACAACAATAAATTTTCCGATAGTCACTGCACTGCCACCCGAGATATCATTAATTTTAGTTAATTCAGTTAGCTTTAAATATGGAGAAAAAGTATTAGAAGACTCGTTGAAACGATACAGGCAATTTTGACTTATTGCAAAAAAACTCTTCAGGGTTTCGCTATAAAAATAGCTGAAAACAGATGGCTGTTCCCCGCCATATATGACATTCGTTTTGACAAATTGCTTTTTATTGACATCAAACAGATACACAATTTTGGGTGTGGTAATTATAATACGGCTTACACCATCGGCAGCAGTGCTAATAACCGGAAACAGCTTTTCATATTTTTGCTGGGTCCAACGATAAAAGCGGGCATTGGCACTATCTACCTTGTGATGATTACTGATACGAATCAAACACGCTTTATTTAATATCCAAAAACCATCGCTGTCATCCAAAAACTTATAAGAGGATACTATATCAATATTGTCTTTAAACAGAAGTGGTTTTGTAAATGATAATTTTCCAGGATTATAAAACCTGTTCCCCGAACCGGACATAAAAAAAACATCACCGTTAACAAGCGACATTCCACTCCACGTATTGCCAATACTTGTGCTATCATCGGGGTTATGACGAAACACTTTAAAGCCATAACCATCAAACCTTGAAAGACCTGTCTCACTGGTGAGCCATAGAAATCCCGAGGTGTCTTTAAACATACAGCGAATGGTTCCCGAAGCAAGTCCCTGCTCCTGCGTGTAATTAGTAAAGGTATATTGCTTCTGAGAGAAACTCACAACGGGCAGAACAATGAAAACGAAGATTAATAAAAGTAAGTTTCGAATCATTGAATGATGGGTTATTTATAATTTTTCTTTTCAGAAAATTTTATTTCGATAGCTGCCACGAAAATAAAGTGCAATAGCTTTTATAAATTCTGGCGATGAACGACTTGGTTAGCTAAAACTCTTTTCCGGCTATGGATGGAATAAGACAAAAGCACAATGTTTGAAAACAAACAAATATAATTAAAAATGAATAGCGGCAAGTTGATTGATGAATGAAAATAATGCCGCTAAGGCACGAATTTTTTATTAAGTTTAGATTTCTTAATGTCCTTAAATTCCTTTAAGAGAACCCAAATCAAAAAGTGCAATATAAAGCACTTTTATTTGCTTTAGAAGATAAAACCCCTACCTTTGCCATCCAAAGTGTAATATAATGCACCAAGATAAACACATCAATGCAATCAAAGAGAGAAGGGTAATGCTCAAGATTTCACAGGAAACTCTTGCCGAAATAGCCGGAGTAGGCTTGCGCACGCTCAAACATTTTGAAAGTGGAAAAGGAAATCCAACCATCAACACCCTTGAAAAACTTGCTGATGTTTTAGGATTAGAAATAAAATTAGAAGTGAAAAAACATAAAGCAGGATGAGAAGCGCAAAAGTTTTTCGCAACGGAATTTTTGCGGGAATTCTCACCGAAGAAAACCGCAACAGCTTCTCATTCAGGTATGACGATGCCTATTTTAATGACAGCAGTAAAGCAGCCATCAGTTTGACCATGCCGAAAACACAACAGGAATATCGCAGCCGATTTTTGTTTCCATTTTTCAGCAACATGATTGCCGAAGGCGAAAACAAAAAAGTGCAGAGCCGTATGCTGAAGATTGATGAGAAAGACCAGTTCGGTTTACTGATATCAACAGCAATTGGAGATACAATAGGGAATATCACAGTGCAAAAAATAAATGAAGCATGAGTATGCCTGTAATAAAATATTGTCCCGGAACATTAGCTGAAGGTTTTAAAACCTACAGCCCTTCCTGTCTGCGCAAATTGTTTTACGCAAAATCAGTAAGTCATATTCTTACCATGCCTTCACCACAAAAAGATGAAGATACATTGGCAATGTTTCTTGAAAACATTAAACGGATTTCTGTTTCAGGATTTCAAACCAAGATAAGCATGGTAATGGATAAAAATGTTTTGCGCTTAACAAACGAAAGCGAACAGGGAACACACATCTTAAAACCGATTCCATCGCTGCTGAAAAAAGCAAATGCAGTTCCTGCAAATGAACATCTCACAATGCAAATCGCCAACCAGGTTTATGGAATTCACACTGCTGATAATGCTTTGATTTTTTTTAATGATGGCGAACCCGCTTACATCACCAGGAGATTTGATGTTAAAGACGCAAAGGAAAAATCAAAATGGGGGCAGGAAGATTTTGCTTCACTGGCAGGAAAAACAACTTTGAATTCAAATGAAAAATACCAAGGCAGCTATGAAGAGATGGGATTGATGATGCAGAATTTTGTTCCCGCATGGAAAGCGGAGATAGAAAAATATTTTTCGCTTGTTGTGTTCAACTATTTATTTTCAAATGGCGATGCACATCTCAAAAATTTTTCGTTGCTTGAATCTGCTAAAGGGGATTATATATTAAGCCCTGCTTATGATTTGGTAAATACACGGTTGCATGTTGATGATAGTGATTTTGCATTGGACAAAGGATTGTTTGCAGATAATTTTAAATCGAGGGTTTACAAGAAACAAAATCATCCGGGCAAAGATGATTTCATAGAATTGGGAAAACGCATCGGCATCAAAGAAAGCAGAATTGAAAAATTGATTCATCCGTTTTTACAACCACAACTGTTAATGGAAACATTGCTGAACCATTCTTTTTTGAGCGAAGCAAACAAGAGAGGATATTTATTGATGTATCAAACAAGAAAAAATTATTTAACTGCATAAAATGTCTTTAGCATATTCAGAGCATTGTCGAGCAGAGCAAACAGCAATTGAAACAATTAAAGGAGTTTTGGGAAAGTGACAATCTTGTGTTGGAGGTGAGAACATTTCGATTATGTTTGTTCGTATAAATAATAGTTATCGGCAATTTTAACGCTCCGAACAGACGGCAGTACTAACTCAAACATTTACCAGAATTCATGAAAAAGTTAATACCAATTTTTCTGTTCTTTTATTCAACACAAACTTTCGGACAAACCAATTTTCAATTTGCTGAATATTCCATTAGCTACCAATATGACTCCTCATCTGTTTGCTCTGGTAATTCAACAATTTTACTCTTGAAATTTCCACAAGACAAAATGTTTGAAGAAAAAATAAATAAAATTATTGTGACGGAATTCAATGACATGATGGGCAATGAGGACGAGTATCTTATTTCTCTTAATGACATTTGTTCAGAAAGACACTTTAGTGGTGATAGTTCCTATTATAATTGGGATATTATTACAACATTATTGTTTAATAAAAACGAAATTTTTTGTTTAAAATTTAAAATGACTTCTAATTGCGGTAACTCTATAAGTGACCACCCTGAATATGGGTACGTTACAATTGACTTGAATACAACTTCGCTACTTGAATTTAATATGTTCTTTCACACTTTGAAAGTAGATGACCTTGGTTCAAAAATTAAGAAATTTGCAACAAAAAATAAGGTTGACAATATTATTTATACATTAGCTTGTGATACATGTATTCATGACCAAACTAAAATAACGTATATGGACACTCTTTTGGAAGATTTTTTTATAACTGATACATCAATCGGATTTTATCTTCAGGTTTTTGACAATAATGAAACTGATTGGCAACGAAGAGGACGACAGGAAGGAATTGTGGGAGAAGAATATATGAGAGTTGAAATACCAAAGAGTATAGTTTCAAAGTTTATCAAAAATAATTATAGAAAAAGGATTCTATAAAGCTTACGTTGGAATTCTAATGAAAAGAAAAACTGCCGATAATAAAGATAAATGCAAGTGATATAAATTTTTAAAAGAAGTGTTTCAATCAAACATTTATCTTTTCTATAAACATTCGTAAGCTAATACACTGTGCACAATCCGTGTGACTATCAAGATTTCTTTTAAAAATTTCAACAATCCATCCTCGATATAATTTTACGAATTGATAATAACATTATATTTGCACGATAACATCAGCAATGTTATCGTGCAAATTGTAGTTTAAAACATTCAAAATGAAATGGGTAAAATAACTGAACACCTGAAATATATTTCAGGCATTGAAATCAAGCTTACAAAAACTCAGTTAGCTTTTGTAAACAAGCTGCCTATGTATTTAAACAAAGCATTTCACTTTTCTGCTGCTGAAATTGAAGGAAAAAAAATTGTGTTGGCAGAGATTTTATTCATCAAAAATTTCACTCCCGACCAGTTGAAAAAACAGCAATACCAGTTGGTGGAGTTCAGCACTTTGCCTGTTGTATTTCTCATTGAACATATTGAAGCGTATCAGCGAAAAAGATTGGTGGAAAAGAAAATACCATTCATTGTGCCGGGCAAGCAACTCTACATTCCTAACCTGCTTATTGATTTGAATGAAGTGAAAAGAGGAAAGCCCGGAACCCATCGTGACAAACTAAGCCCTGCTGCACAATGCTTAGTGCTTTATCATTTACAAGTAAAGAACTTAGATGAATTGCAATTAAAGGTTATTGCAAAAAATATTGGTTATTCGGGTATGACGGTTAGCCGGGTAGCAAAAGAACTGATGCAGTTTTCACTTTGTAACATTACAGGCACCAAGGAAAAAGCGCTTGACTTTCCGAATGACAAAAAAGAAATCTGGAATAAATTATTGCCTGTATCGCAAAGCCCGGTAAAGCAAAAATATTTTGCAATGCAATTACCCGGCTCCGCTCATTTGCTGCAATCAGGAGATTCTGCAATGGAACACTACACCAATTTGTCATCAGGAAAAACAAAAACTATTGCTATCGGCAAAGAAAATTTTTCATCGCTGAAAAAGAAAAAAGCAATCAAAGACCTGAATCAGCACGAAGGTGATTTTGCTATTGAAGTGTGGAATTACAATCCTCAACTTTTAAGCAAATCAAAATATGTAGATGTGCTTTCGCTTTATTTAAGTTTGAAAGAAAACAATGACGACAGAACACAAATTGAATTGGAAAAACTTTTAAATAAAATGAAATGGTAAGAGGGTTAGACATTTTCAAATCTTACTTTAAAGATTTTTCAGGCAGCTACATCATCATTGGCGGTACTGCCTGCGACCAGCAATTTACCGGCAGAGGTTTGGTTTTCAGAGCTACAAAAGATATTGATTTGGTGTTGGTGATTGAAGCCCTTGATGCAGCTTTTGTAAAACAGTTTTGGGAGTTTATAAAAGCAGGAAACTACAATCAAACGCAAGTTGAAGAAAAGGAAAGGAAGTATTATCGCTTTGCAGACCCTGCTGATAAAAATTTTCCGGTGCTGATTGAATTGTTTTCAAAACGACCTGATGTGATTCAGGAAATTGAAGGAGTTCATCTCACACCTATCCCTGTTGAAGAAGATTTATCTTCTCTCTCCGCCATATTAATGGATGATGATTACTACCAATTTACCATTGACAATATACAGCAAATGGATGATTTGCCTGTTGCATCATCCGAGGCGTTGATTGCTTTGAAAGCAACCGCTTACTTAAACATGCTTCAACGAAAAGAAGAAGGAGAACAAATTGATTCGAAGCATATCAGAAAACACAAGAACGATATTTTGAGATTGGCGGTAACACTTACTGCCGACACCAAAGTGAAATGTTCTGATAGAATTAAAAAGGACATCAGCACTTACATTGAAATGATGAAAGCCGAAAAACCCGATGTAAAAAATATGTTTAAGGAAATGGGATTTGATACCATTGAACCTGATGATTTGTTGGCTCAATTACACTCAACTTTTTTAACCGACTAAAACGAAATGACAATTCAAAAGTTCAACGTTGCACCACCTCACTCTTTCCACATCCCACTCAACCGATATTTAACTATGTTTGCGTCACAATAATCAAGTTTGAATAGTTTCAAAAAACATATCTCTTTTCTTCTGCTGCTCATCAGCTTTGCGTTTATTGTTCCGCAAGAGTTGTTGCATGAGCTTACATGTCATGAGGATACTGTTGACGAATCATGTTTGCTGAGCGATGGAATTTCAGTAGGCACTCAACACCATCACTGTACTTCACTGCAAAGTTATACCGAGCCTTTTCATTCATCAGAACAAACTGCAGAGTTTACCGAGATAACCAAAATAACTTCACCTTATACCTTCGGTGTTTATTCAATTAAATTTGAAAAGACCGAACCTTTTTCAAACAGGGGTCCGCCTGCTTTAGTTTCATTTTGCTGAAATAATTTCAGCTTTCATTAATTTCTTTTTATACCCATTTATCATCATGAGATGATGCAATGCGGCTATAAAATCTTAACCAATTAATTTAATCTTATTTAAAAATGAAACTACATCATGCGGGTTTATATCATCGTATTATTAATCATAATGCAAATGAGTGCTTATGCACAAAATGATTCTGCAGCAACAGATTCAGTTTTGCTAAAGCAAATTGAACAGGACATGAATGCTGCGGCTGCAGCGCCTGTTCAGCAACGCACATCGCCATCCGCTAATCCTAATATGAGTGTGATAGGCGATTTCAGAACAAATTATATCAGTAATAAAGACAGGCATTTTGATGCTAACCTCAACGAAACAGAATTTTCTTTCCAGGCAACTGTTGACCCTTATGCCAAGGCAGATTTCTTTTATTCCGTTGGCCGGGATGCAGAAACAGGAAAGTTCAGCGGTGAAATTGAAGAAGGCTATATCACCACTTTATCATTGCCTGCGCATCTTCAGCTTAAAGCCGGAAAGTTTAAAAGCGATGTGGGACGCATCAATCCAGTGCATGCACATGCATTGCCTTTTGTGGACATGCCTAATGCATACACCAATTATTTTGGTGATGGATTAAACGATGAAGGATTTTCTTTGAGTTGGCTGGTTCCCAATGGAGTGTTTTACCAGGAGCTTACAGGCGAAATAACATCGGGTCCGCGTGAAAGCCCAAGCTTTGAGCACAGCGCGAAAGACCAGTATCTTTCTTTACTCCATCTGAAAAATTTCTGGGACCTTAACCGGAATACTACACTTGAGTTTGGCGTAACAGGAATTAATGGTGAGAATGATTCCACCTTTACAACAAATATGCTCACAGGCGACCTCACCATTAAATGGAAACCGTTGCAGATGAACACGTATAAATCCATAACATGGCAAAGCGAATTGTATTACAGCAATGGAAAGCAAAATGTGAATACAACAGTTAACTCTATTGGATTTTATACATTTCTGAATGCACAGATAGCAAGGCGTTGGTTTGCCTGCGCACGTTATGATTATTCAAACCTGCCTTACAACAATGATTATATGCAACAGGCATATTCATTGACATTCGGCTGGTATGCAACTGAGTTTCAGAAGCTGGAGTTTGAAGGAAAAACAACAGCAAGCAATATTGAAAACAGAAATTATGAAGTGATGTTTCGCTGGATTTTTGTGATTGGAAGTCATGGAGCACACATGTATTGAGATTATAAATTATGAATTATAAATTTTATATTATATTAAAGATAAAATGAAAAACAGAATCATTATTAGTTGTGTTGCACTATTTTTTGCAACACAAAATTTATTTGCAGGAACGGTTAAAGTGGTGACCACTTTACAGGATTTAAAAAGCATCACTGAATTAATCGGTGGCGATAAGGTGGATGTATTTTCAATTGCAACAGGTTATCAGAATCCGCACTTCGTTGACCCAAAGCCAAGTTATATTATCAAACTTTCAAGCGCTGATATGTTTGTAACCGTTGGATTAGATTTGGAAACAGGCTGGTCGCCTTCATTGCTTACCAGCTCGCGAAACAATAAAGTTCAGAAGGGCAATCCCGGGTATGTGGATGCATCGGTTGGTGTTACGCTGCAACAAGTACCTTCAAGTATCAATCGTGCCGAAGGTGATATACATATTTATGGGAATCCCCATTACTGGCTCGACCCCGTTAACGGAAAAGCAATTGCAAAAAATATTTGCGATGGCTTGATAAGAGTTTCACCTGAAAACAAAAATTATTTTCTCGCAAACCTTAAAGCGTTTGATGATAAAATTGATTTGAAATTGAAAGAGTGGATAACAAAAATGGCTCCGTATAAGGGTTCAAAAATTATCGCTTATCATAATGAGTGGTGTTATTTTGAAAATCGTTTCGGTTTGAAGATAGTTGACTTCCTCGAGCCAAAGCCGGGCATTCCTCCCACTCCATCACAGTTGGTAAAAATTATCGGGGAAGTTAAAAGCAATAATATTAAAGTGATTGTTTCATCGCCTTACTTCTCCACTTCATCATCTGATGTAGTAGTAAAACAAACTGCTGCGAAAACATTAGTGCTTGCAACTTCGGTAGGTGCATTCCCTGCTGTGAAGAATTATTTTGATGTATTTGATTACAACATTAATATGTTGGTGCAAACTCTTAAATAGGTTTATGGCTCGGTTAACTTTCGGAAAGTTGAAGAAACTTTGCGAAAGTAATTTCATCGGAAACTTTGTCATCGAACTGGATAAATTAGCACAAGTTATTTGAGTAAAAATTTTTCAGAGAATGAAAAATCTTAGTAGAAATATTCAGCCCAGGTTACAACCTTATTACCTTATTTTTCTTAGAAATAAGGTAATAAGGTTTGAGATTATTATTGCCGTTTTCTACTAAGGTTGAATTAAAAAGTAAGGTTAAATGGACCACTAATTTATTTAACTTATGGAATAAACAGTAAACCGAAAACAGATTGCTTTCCCGCGAAGGGGCGGGACTGGCTGTTCCTTGAAATGACGGTTCAAATCGTAAATCGTAAATCATAAATTGTAAATCTCTCATCGTTATGTTCGAAATGTTTAAACTTGAATTTATCACACAGGCATTTTTAATCAGTGTGATTACAGGACTTGTGTTATCCTATCTGGGTGTACACGTAGTAGGTCGCGGAATTGTTTTTGTTGATTTGGCTTTAGGGCAAATCTCATCGCTTGGTGTGGCTTATTCCGATTTTATCGGCAAAGGTCAAACTGTTATTCCGATTGTGTTTACACTGATCGGAGCATTTCTGCTTTCATTCATAAACATCCGCGATAAGCGATTGAAACAGGAGGCTATTATCGGAATTATTTATGCAGTTGCTTCTGCTGCCACGGTTATGCTCATATCCAAAACACCTCATGGAGATTCTGATATACAGGAAGTTTTGTTCGGAAATATTTTATCTGCGAGCTGGGAGCAAATAACACTTGTCGGAATTGTTTTCGGAATCATTGCTTTGGTTCACATCATCTTCAATAAAAAGTTTTTTGACCTCACACATCGTTATGAAAATGGCGAAGCGCAAGCCATCGGGGTTTTCAACATCTGGAATTTTTTGTTTTATATCACCATTGGTCTTGCAATTGTGTTTGCAGTAAGAGTGAATGGAGTGATTCCGGTTTTCTCCTACCTCATCATTCCTGCTGTGGGAGCAATTATGCTGGCACGCAAAAATTTTGTTTTGGTAATAATTGCATTGGCTATTAGTATTGGTGGAGCGTTTTTGGGTTTAAATGTTTCCTACACTTATGATTTTCCGGCAGGCTCATCTATTGTGGCAGCTCTTGGCTTTTTGTTTTTAATCATTGCCATTATTCGAGTGATGAGAGATTTTGTTATTAAGCCGAAAGTGAAAACAGAAGAATAGTTGGAACTGAATAATTGTGCTATCAAAATTTTCAAATTCCCCTATTACCATTACTTTCGC
Source organism: Bacteroidia bacterium (assembly GCA_039931675.1). Lineage (GTDB taxonomy): Bacteria > Bacteroidota > Bacteroidia > AKYH767-A > OLB10 > JAEUTH01. The sequence goes on from JBDTRM010000221.1 coordinate 33,757, forward strand.
CCCTTCACTTTTTTCAAATTATATTAATGAATAACGAACAATTAAAAGACGTTCAGGAGCGCAAAGAAGCGTTGAGGAGGCATCTTTGACGTGGATGGAAAATTAGCTTTCATCAAAGAACAGGAAGAACTCACGCAAGCCTCAAACTTTTGGGATGACCCCAAAGCCGCAGAAAAAATTCTAAAAGGAATTAAATTAAAGAAGGATTGGACAGATGCTTTTCAAAAAGTAGAAGCAACTGTTGATGACCTTGCGGTGCTTTATGAGTTTTTCAATTCAGGCGATGCAACCGAGGAAGAAGTGGAGGCAGCATATCAGCAAACTTTAAAACCAATGGAAGCATTGGAGTTTAAAAACATGTTGAGTAACGAAGAAGATATTTTAAGTTCGGTAATCAACATTAACTCTGGTGCAGGAGGTACTGAATCACAAGATTGGGCTGAAATGCTTATGCGCATGTACATAAGATGGGCCGAACAAAACAATTATAAGGTAACCGAAGTTGACAAGCAATGGGGTGATGGTGCCGGAATAAAATCAGCAACACTTGAAATTGAAGGTGACTATGCTTACGGATATTTAAAGAGTGAGAATGGCGTGCATCGCCTCGTTCGTATTTCGCCTTTCGACAGCAATGCAAAACGCCACACTTCTTTTGCAAGTATATTTGCTTACCCGATTATTGATGATTCTATCGAGATAGAAATTAAAGATGCTGATATTGAAATGCAGACTTCGCGAAGTGGTGGTGCAGGCGGACAAAATGTAAACAAGGTTGAAACCAAGGTTCAGATAAAACATTTACCAACGGGCATTGTGGTAGTGTGCCAGGTAGAACGTTCTCAAATTGCCAACCGCGAGCGCGCCATGAAAATGTTGAAATCACAATTGTATGAATTAGAGTTGCGCAAAAAAAATGAAGTGCTTGCCGCACAGGAAGCAACGAAGAAACG
>JBDTRM010000222.1:0-4155 GCA_039931675.1 Bacteroidia bacterium
TTGTAAACCGCATTAACCTAAACAAGCAACTGATACAAAAACTGGAAGAAACTGCCCAGGAAGTATTCAATTCGTTTTTGGAAAACACCGATGAAAAAGAATCTCATCGACTTGGCGACTTGATAGAAATAAAAGGTGGTTTTTCATACAACAGTGAAAATTTGGGAATTGGCAATACTTTTCTGTTGGGTATGGGCTGTGTTTCATTTTTAGACAGGTTCGTTGAGGAAGGAATGAGATTATATTCTGATAATGTCCCTGAACAGCATTTGGTAAAGCCTAAAGACATTGTCATCGCTACTCGCCAACAATCTGAGAATTTGCCAATATTAGGTTGCCCTGCAATGATCCCACCTAATTTAGAAAGCAATAAACTGGTAATTGCCGCTAATCTCTATAAAGTTGTGAATAAATCAAATTTAAGTAACGAAACAATCTATCAAATATTAAAAACAAAAGCTTACCAAGAACACATCAAGTTTCAAACAAAGGGAACCACAGTTGGGATGATTACAAAGGACGCTATCGAAGATTATGTTTTTGAAGCACCCAGTATCCCTTTCTTGTTGAGTGTAGAAGAAGGTATAATTAAGATAATTGAAAATGTTTTCTTAAAAAAAATAGAGAACCAAAAACTATCAGAATTTAAAGATTTACTTCTTTCCAAACTTGCAACAATTGAATAAATAAATAGAATCTTATTATAACTATCAAATTCTAAAGCATGTCAAAAGAATTTAAAAAAATCGGAAGTAATATTGATTTGAAAGGAATTGTAATTCATCAAGTTTTCAAAGACGCTCAAGATAGAAACGTTAGTTTCAAATTAGCTAAATCAGAAATTGTAATTGGAGAAAAAGAAAAATTATTTATAGGTAAGCTTACTAAAGCTTATTATAAAAAATCGAATCCGGTATATGGAATTTTTGCCGGCTTAGAAACACAGTTTAAGAGTTACCTCAATGAGTATCTTTCACATAAAAAATTTTTTGATTTTACCGTGAAAGCAACTGAGTATTATAAGAAAATTCTTGAAAGTACAATAAGTGCAACAGGAGGGTTTTTAATATTTTCGGATTTTATGAACAGTGATACAGGATGTCGTTATATGCTAATCTTAACCATTAATAATAAAGATGGTTATGTTGTTAGCGAATCAAAGTTAACTTTAGAGGATATTAAAAACTTAGATTTAAGTAAGGTTGATATTGCGTGCCTGATAAACCTAACCAAATGGAAAGAAATTGAGGAAGGAACAGATACTGAAAGTAAGACTTATTTATCTTTTGTGCGTGGCATGAAGAATATTAGCTACTACTTTATGTCTTTTATTGATTGCGATAATAAAACAACCAGTACAGAATCAACAAAGAACTTAATTAAAGCATTTGATGCTTATTCCGTCGAAAAAAAATATCCGAGAGAAACTAAAATCAACTATCAAAATCAAATCTATGGATACTGTGATGACTGTATGAAGGCCAAAACAGAAATACACCTTTCTGCTATTTCAACCTTATTAGATATAGATAATCCCAATGATTTTGAAGAATTTGCAGCAGACGAAAAATATGCGGTAAGCGCAACGATAAAAGGGGATCGATCACAATTGAAAAGAATTAAGTATATTATCTATAAAGATGAAAAGTATCGCTTGGAATTTGATTCTAACCTGCTCGGTACAGATGTTATATACAATAAACAAAAAAAGGAATTGACTTTTAAAAGGTTGCCCGATGAATTGATTAATCAAATTCCAGGATAATAGCATGCTGAAAAATTTTGTCGATATTATTTTGTTATCAAAGCACAGGATTGAATCTGGCACATTATACTGTGAGGGGATCAGTGTGAATGATCAAATTGTGATTGATTGCATTGACCTCCTTAATTCAATCAACGTGATTGAGAACACGAACTATATCAATAAAATTGGTCAGTCAATAGATTTGGAATTGACCCTTGTACGGCTTAATGCGTTTGGTTTTTACGAAACCTGCGATATATTTATCTTGCGAAATAAATATTCAGAACCGAATATCTTGTATTACATCTATGAACTTAATTCTTATAGTATAGATAATCACAAATTTGTTGTCAACTATCGTAGCATATTAAATCTAATTGAGAGCGTTGAGTATATTTCCAAACACACTTACATAGATACTGATTTAAAAACAGCAATTATTGTATCCGAAGACCAATCATTATTACTTCCTGTCGCCTACAATGTTGATGTTTGTAATATAATTGAAGGCAATTGGCTTGTCAAAATAAGTGAAACTATAATAGTATTTAAAGAGCCTGTTTCAGAAAAAAAATTATTGTTTTTAAACCAATTTATTGCTTTTCTTAAACCTGTAACTGAAAACGAGCGATTTGTTTTTCTAATCAAGCATGTAGTAAGTTATTACGAAAAGAGTATAAGCTCATATCAATACTATCTTAGAGATTTTAGCTATAATAAATTAAAAGTTGAATTAGATTCAAAAGCGTTAGAATTTGCTCAAAAAATTCAGTCTGTAATTAATGATTCTCAATCTAAACTTATTGCTATCCCAACTGCTTTTGTTTTAGTTATTGCAACTTTTGATTTTGAAAAAATATTATCAAGTAAAAATATAGGTGCGATTATTAGTTTATTTATCTTTTCTATTTTAATTCAAATATTTCTTAACAACCAGCGTAGCGCACTGAAATTTATAAAGCAGAATATTAACGCCTATAAAGAAACCTTTGTTGGAAATGATATTGAACAGATTACTAGTTGCTTTGCATTAGTTGAGGTCGAATTTGGTAAGCAAGATTTAAGACTTAAAATTGTTGAAGTAATTTTATGGGCTATTCCTGTTGGCATGTTTTGTTTTACAATTTATTTATTATATCATTTTGAAAGTATAATCTTTATTTATTTAGTAATCATCGTTACGCATGCTTTTTTCAGGGTGAAGTGGGATAATAAATAAAAGATGGTTTATTTAAAGGGCGAAATAGAGTAAACGTAAATGAAATTCACCGAAGCAAAACTGAAAAAGCTTTTACCGAATTAATGAGCAACGAAGGTTACCTAAATCTATAATAAAAATATAAGGGTCGCCCTTGCGGCGGATCAGGAATAAAATGGCATACAATCCACAAATACATCACCGCAGGTCTATCCGGTTAAAAGGGTACGATTATTCGCAGGCGGGTTTGTATTTCATTACCATTTGTTGCCATGACAGGGCGTACCGGTTTGGGGAAATTGTAGGGGCGGGGTTCACCCCTGCCCAAAATGGGCAATCAGGAGAAACAGGGCAACCGCAAGGGATTGCCCCGACGATTGCCCCGACGATTGCCCCGACAATGGTATTAAACGAATACGGCCAAATTGCCTATGATGAATGGGCAAAATTACCGGAACGGTTTACAAATTTTGAATTGGATGTTTTTCAAATAATGCCCAACCACATGCACGGTATTATTATGTTGAAGGATTTTGTAGGGGCAACCCTTGCGGTTGCCCGTGATGATAACGATGCGGTTGCCCATGATGATAACGATGCGGTTGCCCATGATGATGGCGATGCGGTTGCCCGTGATGATGGCGACATTGGGGCAGGGGCAAGCCCGGCCCCTACGGGTGCAACAATTTCCGATATTGTTGGTGCATACAAATCATTGGTGGCAAATGCTTGTTTGGAAATTTATAAATCAAAAAATGAAATGATGGGTAAATTGTGGCAACGTAATTATTATGAACATATCATCCGCAATGAGCAATCCTATCAAACCATTTCAAATTACATTGTTAATAATCCTGCAAATTGGGCAGCCGATAAATTTTACAGGTAATGAAATTTACTGAACAAAAATTAAAAAAGACATTCACCGAATTGTTGGGCAACGCAGGTTTCCCCCATAAGCCCGGCGTTATTATCAAGCGAATCCCAGATGATGTATTGATAGAAGAAGATTTGCAACACTTTTTACTCACTCAATACCAAATAGAGCAAAATTGATAATGAAAAAAGTAAATCTTCAAATAATCCCCATTGAACTTCTGGAACAGTATTGCACGCGGGTGGATAAAAAATTACCAGACAAATTTGAGCAACTGAAAGACGCTCAAATATCAACTAAAACATTCAGTTTTTATACTTCCGTTTCAGCCAT
>JBDTRM010000223.1:0-65255 GCA_039931675.1 Bacteroidia bacterium
TGGCGTGATTGTAAATGTGGTAATGATTATCGGGGATTAATTGGATTAGTTTTTCCGCCATGGTTTTTCAAATCAATTTGAAAATTAAAATATTTGTGGATACCCTGATGTTCCCAAAAACACCTGACAGGGGCTTCGCGACCTGTCAGGTGTTTTCGTTCTTACGAACTAAAATATTACATCCTTCTCCACCATCTCCTCCCCACGTTTTACTTTTACTTTTACTTTATCGCCTTTGTTAAATTTTCCTAACGCCTTCATGTACGTAGTCATGTCACCTACTTTTTCCTCGCCTATCTGCAGCACTACATCACCTTTAAGCAAACCTGCAACTGATGCTGGTCGTCCATCTGTAACTCCGTCTATGCGCATGCCTTCGCCTTCATAAGCATAATCAGGTATTACGCCAAGTGTAACTTTAAAACGCGGGCGGTCTTCGTTTTCTGAATCTTTGGTTTTTGTAAATGGCAATTTACCTTTATCATCCAATCCAGAAATCAATTCCAAAATAAAATCAATAATCTGCACCTCTCCATGATAATTTATTTTGTCCTCATCATCAGTTGGCTTATGATAATCCTCATGTGTGCCGCTGAAAAAATGTATAGCAGGAATATTTTCTAAATAGAAAGAAGTCTGGTCGCTGGGGCCAACACCACTTTCAGTTGTTTTTGTTTTAAGCAAAGTGATTTTTGCAAGAGCATCTTTCCACATCGGTGAAGTGCCCACACCATTAATAATTAAAACTGCTGTATCTGATTTCAGTCTTCCCACCATATCTAAATTGATATTGTAGTTAACCTGTGCAAGCGGCATTTTAGGATGCTTCACATAATAATTACTGCCGAGTAAACCTTTCTCTTCACCGCTGAAAGCAATGAACATATAATTGTTGTTTTTCAAGTTTGAAAGTTTGATGTATCTGGCTATTTCAATAATTGCAGCAGTTCCGCTCGCATTATCATCTGCACCGTTATGCACGGCAGGTGCTCCGCGATACAATGAACCTTCGCCACCAAAACCTAAATGATCGTAATGCGCTGTAATGACTACTGTGTTTTTTGAATTGTTATTAATGTAGCCAATTACGTTATGGCCAGTGCCTTCAATTTTTTTCAGATCAACAGTTAAAGTTGATTTTTGATTTTTTGATTTCAATAATTTTTTTGCAGCATCACCTTTTACAAAAATTACAGGCAATGATTCTTTACCTATACGTCTTGTATAATCAGGCTCAGGATCTTTTACATCTTTCATTGTGTTGATAAAAATGATCGCTGCTGCACCGCGTTGCTTGGCAGTGTCAATTTTAGTTTGAAGGTCGGCATAGTCACCATATTTACTGTGCGGGTTATCTCCTTCCGGACTTGAGAATTCTATAAGAAAAATTTTCCCTTTCAATTCAACTTTCACTTTTGCATAATCATCATAATCTAATTTTGGAGCAACAATTCCATAACCAACATTAACAACTTCAGCAGTAACCGTTGCACTGAAATAATAAGGCATCGGAATAAAATCCTTTTTCAATTCAAAATTTTTACCCTCAACTTTGAGTGCATTTTTATCACCTAACTCATAACCTTTTGAAAATGGAAACGGCTGCAGAAAACCTACATCACCACGAGGTTCTAAACCAATGTCTTCAAACTGCTGAATGATATAACCAAATGAAAGCTGCTCGCCATGAGTGCCTGTTTCGCGACCTTCATACAAATCGGACGCAAGCGTTTGAATATGTTGTTTAAGTAATGGCGTTACATTATTTTCATTTATCGCAGGCTGCGCAAAAAGTAAATTACTAAACGCAACAATAAAAAGTGAGAGTGCAAAGATTCGTTTCATCATTTTAGTTTTCTTTTATATTGCGCAAAGCTAAAGTGATTTACTTAGCATTAAAATGATTAACGGTTTTTTACAGAATGATAATAGAGACACAGCGATTAAAATTAATTCCGCTTACACATAATCAATTGAAATTGTATTTGGAACAAAACATCTTGCTCAATGATGAACTTGAGATAAAAATCAACAAGTTAGACTTGCATCCTGAATTGAGCGAAGCAATAGAACAAACGTTACTTCCCAATACATCCGCCCAGAAAAAAAATTATTTACACTGTACGCTTTGGGCTATGATTCTAATAGAAAACAATGTAATGATTGGTTCATTTCTTTTTGCTGATACACCAAATGCAGCAGGCGAAATTGAAATCGGTTATGGAATTGATGTGGCTTACCGCAATAGAGGCTATCTAAGCGAAACATTAGCCGCTGTTGCAGCATGGACGAAAACGCAACCTGAAATTAAAATGATAATTGCACAAACAGATGAAAACAATTTACCTTCGGTGCAGGCCCTTATCAAAAATAAATTTGTACAATACAAAAAACAGGAATCACAAGTTTGGTTCAAATATGATTGTTAAAGTCTTTAGTAATCATTTATAGTTAATAACAGGTTATTTGTTCTGACGAGGTTACACAGGAAGTGTTATAAGGAAGAACAAACCCCGAAAATCCACCATCAAAAAGTGGATTTTCGGGGTTCATAATTTACCAAGAAATTGTGTAATAAATGATTTGACATCAATAAAATGAACCCCCTGCTTGGTTTTGTAAGGAGTATCAATGTTGCAGATTACGTAAGCTTTATTGCATTTCAAATCCTGCAATGATGTATAGAAACCCTTTGATACAGAGGGTGTCTTACCCATTTTAATTTCAATGCAATATTTTACGACATGCCCTTGTGCAAGCACCAAATCACATTCAGCACCATCATGGGTACGGTAATAATAGGCATGAAGATGACCGGGAAGATTATAATAAATTTGTGAAATCACATACCCTTCCCACGATGCTCCTGCAAGCGGATGCCCGGCAAGTTCCTTAATGGAATCAACATTGAGTAACTTGTGAAGTATGCCCGAATCGAGAATATATAATTTTGGTGACTTAACCAACCGCTTTTTAATATTGGAAGAATAAGCCGCCAACCGGTAAATGATAAATGCACCTTCAAGGAAATCAAGATATCTTCTTACAGAAGTTGCTGCAACAGAAAGCGAGCTGGCCAACTCTTCAATGTTCAGAATATGACTTTGCCAATGGCTCATCATACGCCATAAATTTTTCATCACTACAGGTGAGAACCTGATATCAAACAGGAAATTCAAATCACGTTCAATATAATTGGTGATAAAATTGCCAAGCCATTCAGTTGCATGAAAATTTGTTTTAGCTGTGAGCGCTGTGGGAAACCCGCCTCTTAACCAGTGATGATGCAAACTGAATTTTTCAGGCAACTCAATGATGTTGACAGGATGCAGATAAAGATAGCTGATGCGACCGGCAAGACTTTCAGTTGCACCTTTTAATAATTGGGGCGATGCCGAACCGGTTATAAGATACCGCGCAGGTTTCCTGTATTCATCTATCAGCGGACGCATCAATACAAACAGGGAAGGCATCCGTTGAATTTCATCAAGCACCACGGTTGATTTAATATAGTGACTTAAAAAATCTTCTGCATCTCTTTGTAGTTTGGCATAATCGCTGTCACGTTCCAAATCAAGATAAAGGATTTCTTTTTTCAATCCTTTTGTGAGTTGCCTTACGAGCGTAGTTTTACCTACCTGCCGCGGACCTAATATGGCAACAGCAGGAAATACCCTGAGCATTTTTTCAACATGTGATTTCAGATTTCTTGTAATCATGCGGCAAATATATAAAATATTTCAACCCCGAAAATCCACCATTAAAAAGTGGATTTTCGGGGTTCATAATTTACCGGAAAGCTAAGGTGATTTAGTTACAATGTAAATAATTACCGGTTCTTTTTATCGGATGAGGATAACCTTGCCGGTTTAGAAAAACGATAATACAAAGTGAGTTCAGGTATTAAAACTTCTGTATCGGCAAACCCGTTGGGTGTTTCTTTTGAAATATGAGATGTGTTGCCGGATTCTTCATGTCGTGTTTTGCCTAAAATCAAAACTGCATTAAAGTGAGTTTCGGTTTGCAGAAAAATGTGTGTTGAAATCGGAAAACGAACTCCCCCTTTAATACCGGCTCCTGCAGCCCACTGAAACATTTTCAATTGGCCTGATTCATTTAAACTTCCCTTAAATATAGTTCCTTGATTAGTGACTGTAGTATTATATTCTGAATACACCCTTTCTGTGGTATAGTATCGCGCAAGCAAATCAAATCCCCAATACAATCTGAATTTTTTATATGGATTATAATATTCAAAACCTGCAGCAACACCGAAATATTTTATCGGAGCAAAATTAAACTCCCTGAGTTTAATGCCTGAATTATCGTAGGCATAAGAATAAACATCTTCGGCATAAGGAGAATCATCAGCAGAAATAATTCTCAGTCGAAATGCCTTATCATAATACTGCTTTCGAAAACTCAAACTATAATTATTTATCGTTTCGCCACTTAAAGCATAAACTAAAATCGGTGTTGTGTTTACACCTAATTCTGTTTGCGGCACTGTGTCAACCAAATGATTATTTAGTTTTTGTGCGGGGAGTGTCGTTGTGCATAGTATAAGGAGCATCATACAACAAATCAGATTTAAATTTTTCATTCAACCGGGGGTTTATTGTTTATGATAAAACCCCAATCAAACTTTAAAATTATGTGTGGCAATAAAATTTTTGGATGAACGTTTGGGCGACTTTTTAAAAAACAAACGTTACTAAACCAATTGAAGTTTAGTAACGTTTACTGTATATGATTTACAAAATATCCAATATCAAACTATAGCCCTGCAACTACTTTATCTCTTGGTATCGTTACCTCATAAGAGAATTGAATTTTCTCACTCTCTTTAGGTTTGAGGTTCAGCTTCCATGTGAGCTTTCCTGTTTCCTCATCGTGTTGGGCGCGGCCAATTGAAATAGTGTTAACTTTTATGCTTTGGTTATTGCTCAATGGAACCTGGTCAAACACTTCAATCGAAATCGGAATAGCCTTTTGGTTGCGCACAACAATTTCATAAGTGGTGAGGGTTACTTTATCATCAACTATAAAACGCTCCCTGGTTTTATCTTTTAATTTTTTGCGGCTCACTAAAATTGAACGGTCTTTACCAAGACTAAGCTGCATCGTATCGGCATCGGCCACAGGATTTAAAACCGTTCTGCCGATGTAACTTCCGTCAAAATAAATTCTTGCACTGCCCGGTATCAGGCTCATTTCGCTCCAGTCCGTTATCTCTGCCATCAGGTAAGCATTCATATCAAGCTTTGGTACTACTGCATATTTATAATTTGCTTTAAGCGTTTTATTTTGAATGGCAACAGTGTGCATGTTATCATCAGTTGGTATTGTATATTTTAATTTAATATCATACTCAGTCTGAATCATTCCTTCCGTTACGGTTATGTAATCAGTTAGTGATGTGCTTCCTGAAAATGTAAGACTATTATCATCACTCTTGCTATCTGCTTCCGCAGTTGCAGGTTTGGCCATTTTATCAACCTCCATTTTCTTCTTATACGCCTGGTAAAAATTTAAATAAAATGGAGTTAGCTCCGGACTTTGTGTTGATTGTGTCGGATTACCTGTGCTTAGCGTCAGCGCAACATTGTTCCAGTTCATGCCTGTGGTTTGACGCAACTCCGCTTTATAATTCAGGTCAATATTTCCGTTACTGTTAGCACGTAAATCATATACTGGTAACCATGCAGCCTGGTTCACAAAGAAAGAAATGCTTATGTTAGCACTACCTGCTTCATCTGCATTAGCTGTTACAACTATGGTATTAACAGCTTCCTGTTCCGGTGCTTCGCCCGACTTGTCAATAGAGCTAAGCGTATTTATTCTTTCCTGGAGTTTTACTTTTGCTTCATTCTTAAAAAATAATTGCTTTTTAAGTTTCATGCTTTCAGTGTTGATGTTGTTCAAACGCTGACGCAAAAATTCAATACTCTCCTTAAACAAAGCCAATGTATCCTTATGTGTATCCCCTTTTATCAAACGGTTATTGAGCAGAATATTTTTTTCTGTATTGAATGCTTCCAGTTGGTTTGTGGTTTCCTCAATATCAAAATCAAGCATTGTAATGGAATCGGTTGCTGCTTTAATTGCTCTTTCATATTGCTTTGGTGATTCTTTTTTCACTTCCTGCTTGTAGCGTGTTTCAAATTTCACATCCATAATTACTACGTTTCCTTGTGCCGATGCCTGTAAGGAATTTAAATCAAGTAATGGAGATACTCCTTCAAAAATAAATTCATTTGAACCGGATGCTGCCTGGAATGCCGATGTGCAGGTGACCTGTGCTCCCGTTAAAAATACTGTTGCCTTTGTTACTTTGGCCTGTGTTGTTTTCGTGTTTTGTGCAAACAAAGCAATACACATTAATTGAATTGTTGCTGTAAAAAGAATTTTTTTCATCATGATTATTTTTTGTTTTCATGAATGATGCAGTCTTAAAATGTTTCCATAAAATGACTGTAAGATTTTTTGAGAAAAAATTCACAGCCTTAATCAACCCATAAGAAAAAACGCACTGGCAATTCCTAATATAATACCACCTATATGTTGAACAGATGCCGCAAAACGACTTACATTGTTACGAAAGAGAAAAGCAATCAATAAAAGTTGCGCGGTAAAAAGCAGGAACACATAAATCAAAAATGCAAACCAATTGCCTGCATCGTCCATCCAGTTAAAGTTGTAATAGCCTTCGTCAATAAAAAATAAAAAAAGTGTTACTGCAATTGCAATGATTAATGAATAATAAATTCTCCTATTGTAGAATTCAGTTTCAGCGGTAGTTGTCATGTTATTATTGTATTATTTTGAAACGATGCTTTGGCGAATTTATTTTGCAGGTTAAGATTTAACTTACTTTCCTAACTTCTCTAAATATTCCTCCCCGGGAATACTATGCATTTCACTTTCCCCCGCCACACCGCGCTCATGTTTTTCAGTGGCTTTTATGTTTAGTATTGATATTGCTTTTGCTCCAGCGGCAGTTGTAATTTCAACAGTATATTTTGAAGGTTGCAAATAATAATTTCCGTCATCAGCTTTTTTCAATTCTGTTTTTTTCTCTTCGGGCTTTTTGTCTTTGTTCAGGTAAGTGGTGTAATCATTCAGCATGTTTGCATCTAACGTGATATCATATTTCGCAAAATTTAACCCTGCTTCGGCTGTATCGCTTAATGTTTTTAAAACTTTTCCGTCACTTGTTTTAATATTGATTGTGGTGATGCCATTTGCTTTTGCATAATACGGAATAGTAATGGAAGGTTTGTTGAAAGGCTCTGCTTCATACTTTCTTTCCTTGCCCCAATTTGTATTGTGCATTTTGGGTTTGATATTGAAAACATAAACATCTTTTGCAAGCAAGGTATCATTCAACTGCTGAATCAAATCAACCGAAGCAATGTAAATGCTGCGGCCATGTGTGCCAACTACAATGTCATTATCGCGGGGATGAATTACTAAATCATGCACAGCCACAGCAGGCAAATCCTTACTAAAATGCATAAATGTTTTTCCACGGTCTAATGAAACATATAAACCATTATCAGTTCCTACATAAAGTATGTTTTCATTTTTCGGGTCTTCTTTAATTACGTTTACAGGTTCGTTAGGCAAATCCAAACCGATGCGCGTCCAGTTAGTTCCTTCATCATCGCTTGTATAAATATAAGGTGTAAAGTTGTCGTTGCGATAAGCGTTTAATGAACAGTAAACTCTGCTCTCTTTATGATTGCTTGCAAACACCCTGCTCACCCATAAATTTTGCGGCAACTTATCAGAGATTTTATTCCATGTATTGCCTCCATCTTTTGTAACGTGAATTAAACCGTCATCACTCCCCACATAAATCAACCCGAATTTTTTTGGTGATTCATCAATGGTTGTAATCGTTCCGTAAGCCACATCACCTTTGCGTCCACCTTGCGTTAAATCGCCTGATAATGTTTGCCAGTCATCACCTTTATTAAATGAGCGATGAAATTTATTGCTACCAAAATAAATAATGTCCTGGTTAAATTTCGAAATCTGAATTGGAGTTTGCCAGTTGAAACGCAATGGAAGTTCACCTAATTCAATTCGTGGTTGAATAGGTTTTGCATCTGTTGTTTTTTTGTCAATGCGATAATAGTATCCGAATTGAAATCCTGAATATACAGTATTATTATCTCGTGTGTCCACCTGTACCTTCATGCCGTCACCACCAAGAATAAATTTGTAAGGATACTGTCCTGAATCATACCACCCATAACCAGCTTCGTAAGAACTTGGTCCAGTCCACACACCGTTATCCTGTAACCCACCGTAAACGTTGTAGGGTTTTTCCATGTCAACTGCAATACCATAAAACTGCCCGACAGCAGGCGTGTTGCATTTGAAATAGGTTTTGCCTCCATCGTAAGAAATATTCAAACCTCCATCGTTACCGATGATGATATGTCCTTTGCGATTGGGGTCAATGTAGTAAGCATGATAATCACCGTGCATATTATCGGCATCAATGGTTTTAAAGGTTTTTCCCGCATCTGTACTTTTCACCACAGTTACACCACCGATGTAAATCTCATTGTCATCAAAAGGGGAAATGCGAATCTGGCCAAAGTAATATCCATACGTGTAAAAAATATTATCCAGAAATTTCTCATTCATCTTCTTCCATGTTTTACCCGCATCATCAGTGCGGTAAATTTCAGGACCTGTAACTTCAGTATCAAATAAAAGAGCATTTGCATCATGAACATAATCAAATAATGCTGAAGGTTTTATTTTATCCTGCCTCACCATTTCTTTCACACTCTTGGCTGAATATTTTTCGGGGAAATCATTATCATCTAAATAATCATTCAACAACTCATCATCTAAAGCAAGAAAAGTTTCTTTGCTCATTGTTTGCAAACTGTCTTTCTCTAATTTCTTTTTTGCATCGGGCTTTATCTCTTTCGCTCTTCGCGTTTGATTATCTAACACAGCGTAAACTAAATTTGAATTGTTTGTTGAAACAGCTAAACCAATTCTTCCCACACCATCACCTTGCGCAAAACCGCTACCCGCAGCAGTTGTAAGACTCCATGTTTCACCACCATCAGTTGATTTATAAATTCCTGATGTGCTTCCGCTCTCTATCAAATTCCACGCGCGTCTTTCGCGATGCCATGCAGAAGTGTAAAGTGTGTTTGGGTTTTTTGAATCAATAGTAAGGTCAATGCAACCGGTGTTGTCATCTATGAATAAAGTTTGTTTCCAGGTTTTTCCACCGTCAAGAGATTTAAAAATTCCCCGCTCTTTGTTTGGTGTGTAAAGATGCCCGATGCTTGCCACCCAAATAATATCAGGATTGCTTGGGTGTAGAATTATTCTTCCGGTATGATGTGTTTCTTCCAAACCCAAGCGCGTCCAGGTTTTTCCATTATCCGTTGATTTATAAATACCTACACCGCTATACGAAGAACGCGATGAATTGTTTTCACCTGTTCCAACATAAATTATATTGTTACTCCAATCCACAGCAATATCTCCAATGGTCATCACAGCTTCCTTATCAAAAATGGGAGTGAATGAAATTCCGTTGTTATCAGTAAACCATAAACCTCCACTTGCATAAGCAACATAAAAATGTGTAGGATCAGTTGGTGACACATCTATATCAACTACACGGCCACTCATGATGGTTGGTCCCACATTGCGGAATGCAACATTCTTCACCAATGAATTTTCTTCAAGCTTGTTTCGCTGATCAAAACTTTTCAATCGGTCTGCAGCAGTCATTGCTGTTGGCGTTGAGGTGTTGCCGGATTTCTTTTGCGAAAAGGAAATTGAAAGTGATGATACAAAGATTAAAGTGAGGACGAGAGGTTTTATCATGGAGTTTTATTTTGACGGTGGTAAATGTATGCGATTAGAATATTACGGGTTATTCTTAATTGCAAAGGTTCGGTTAAATTAATAAGGTCAGTTTATTCTCGTAAATTTTCGGAAAGTGGAAGGAACTTTCCGAAAGTAAAAACCCGGAACAATAATAACCTTCGAGGTTTTTTTCAACATCAAAGGTTTTTCACGGAGCGGTTTTGTATTCAGTAAAAATTTCAATACCGAACAGATTTACTTAACCCGGTGCCAAGAGTAACAAAATTAATATTGAGTACGAGCGACACTTTATGCATACCTGTTAAAGTTTCATTGTTTAACGGTTGCGAATAGCTATAGTTAAGACTCAAAACTCCTGATGCCGAAATGCCCGCCATCACGCCAAGTCTGAAATCGTTTTGTGTAAATTTTTGCGTTGCATAATTTTCGGCAAACACTCCTGCATTTAAACCAAAGAGGTTATGATATATGCGATAATAGTTCATACCTAACCGCTGACCCCATAAAAGTTCATTTCCAAAATTAATACTAAAACCTAAAGCAGGCCCAACGATATGAGCATATACTCCTTTTTCTATTGTGTCTTTTTTTGAATAGGCATTGAGATAATTCAATCCTAAATAAAAGCCATTTGTATTTTGATATTCATAAGCCGCATCTAATCCGAATGCTTTCTCATATCTTTTATTTGTTTTAGAAGTGTCGGGTGCAATGATTTGCGCATTACAATGATTTGCAAAAAACAAATTGCAGTTACAGTATAAAACATAAAGGATAAGCATCGGTTTCATTTGAAAGTATCTAATGAATGACGTAAAGATAACTGTTGAGAAAGAATAGAAAAAATCTTTCACTTAAGTCATTTGTTTGTGGTTGGTGTTTTTTCACTAACCACCGTAAGCGCTCTCGGTAAATGGTTGGTAAAAAAACACCAACCATACGCAGCCTGAACTTTTTAACTCGCGGGTTTTGGGGACGAAACTAAACTAACGGCTTCCCTGTTTAAACTTTGAAATAGCATTTCGTGTAAAATCACTCAACACTAATTTACCGCTCATCTCAGCACGTTCAATTAAAAGTGTATCCCAATTATCCGTTCCCTGCCAGAATGCTTTTTTTAAAAGATGCATTGCTTCGGGATTTGAATTTGATAAACGTTCCGCTAAAGCTTTTACTGCTTCATCTAACTCCTCTATCGTCTTAAAAATGTCAACATACAAACCTTTATTTTTTGCCCATTGAGCATCGCGCCACTCTGTTGCATTAATTGATAATTCGCAAAAAGCAGATGTTCCGATTTTTCGTTCAACAGCCGGACCAACCACAAACGGACCGATACCGACAGCGAGTTCACTTAACTTAACCGATGCGCCTTCAACAGCAAGTGTATAATCGGCAGCACTTGCAAGACCAACGCCACCGCCAACCGCTTTGCCCTGCACACGTGCAATAACAAACTTTGGCGCTTTGCGCATTGCATTTATAACGCCTGCAAAACCGCTGAAAAATCTCTTTCCGGTTTCCAAATCATTTATAGTAATCAATTCATCAAATGAAGCTCCTGCACAAAATGCTTTTTCGCCTTCACTTTTTAAAACGATGACTTTTGCTTCAGGATTATTTCCCGCCTTGGTAATTTCATCAGCAAGTGTTCTTAGAATTTCTCCGGGCAATGAATTGCTTTGTGGATGAAAAAATGAAATGGTTGCAATACCGTTTTCGATTGTGGTTTTTACTTCTCCGTTCATATTAAAATTTAGAATAATAAATTTAGAATTAAGAATCGCTGGTTAAAGTTCTTTTACTGTTCCGCTGAATTCAATACTTGGCACAGCATGATCAGTAATTGATGATGCGACAGGAATGGTATCGTTGTAAAATATCTGCACTTTGTAATTGTCTTCAATGGCTTGTGTCGAATCAACGTAGTCCACTTTTAAATAATATTCTTCTTCCTGGTAAACAAAATGATCTGTCTTCCATGTGCTGCCATCACTGGTCCATTCTATAGGTTTGCGGGTTTTACTATCAAAGTAATAATCATTGTTGCAATTGATGACCACTTTATTTCCTGCTTTAACTTTTACTGCATAGGTAACTTTAACTGTAGTGAATAAACTCTTCTTGCACGAGTTCAGCATGAAGCCGGTTGCAAATAACAAAATGATGATGATTTTTTGTTTCAATGAAATTTTCATAGCGACCAAAATTAATTTGTTTAATGATACCCCAACGAAAAATGTTGAAGGAAAATTATTATATAGACAGATTGCTAATCTGTGCGACAAAAGAAAATCAATCAATCTTTTGATACAGAAATATAAGGTTTACTTTTGCTGAGAATAAAAATTATCAAAAAATGAAATTCGGAGTTGTAGTTTTTCCGGGATCGAATTGCGATCAGGATATGATAGATGTGCTTGACGGCATGAAAGAAAATTATGCTGTTGAAGTTGTAAAGCTTTGGCATAAAGAACATGATTTACAAGGTTGCGAAATGATTATCCTTCCGGGAGGTTTCAGTTATGGCGATTATTTGCGATCGGGTGCTATTGCACGATTTTCTCCGATTATGCAGGAGGTTATTGAGTTTGCCAACAAAGGCGGTTTGGTATTGGGAATTTGCAATGGGTTCCAGATTTTATGTGAAGCCGGTTTATTGCCTGGTGCATTGATGCATAATAATTCGCGAAAATTTATTTGCCGTAATGTATATATCAAAGCTGTTAGCGATGAAACTTTTATCACCTCAAAACTTAGCACCAACAAAGCACTTAAAATCCCAATTGCACATGCCGAAGGAAAATTTTATGCCCCCGATGATGTAGTGAAACAGATTTATGATAACAACCAAATCGTGTTTAAATATTGTGATGCCAACGGTGCAATAACTGCCGATTCAAATCCCAACGGTTCAATGGATAACATAGCCGGTGTAACTAATAAAACTAAAAATGTTTTTGGTATGATGCCTCACCCTGAGCGTGCATGCGATCCTAACCTTGGCAACATGGATGGCATGCAAATTTTTAAAAGTATTATGAATTCGGTGGCAGTGTTTTGAAATGGATTACTGTTTTGGGTTGATGGTTTACGGTTATTTGCATTTCAAAATTCGAAATTCAATTGTTCTTAATTCTATACTTATTGAGAAGTCCCCTTTGCTCGAGATCGGGATGGTATCCCGAGTTACATTCGCCCGCTAAAACAACCCCGGAATATTTGGCAGCATTCCTTTTCCAGACGCCATCATTTCTTTTTCACTTATATTTTGTGCCTCCTCCAACGCCTTGCTGAATGCAAGTTCTAAGTAATCAATCAGTTCTTCCTTGCGTTCAGGAAGGCACATTGCATCTTCAATTTCAATTTTTTTAATGGTGCGGTTAGCGGTCATCTCTACAGTTACTGCGCCATCACCTGCACTTCCTGTTACAATAACATTATCAAGTTTGGATTTGGCTTCATCCATTTTTTGCTTTAGCTCATTGAGCTTGTTTATCATGTCAAACATTTTGATTTACGATTTGAGATTTTTGATTTACGATTTGTGTTTGGGAAAACTTTCGGAAAGTTGAAGGAACTTTCCGAAAGTAGTTCGATTGTAAACTCTTTTCAATTTTTCTTTTTAATTTATTCGCAACAAAACTATAATTCTTATCCGCATTATTTATCACCAAATTTCAGATACTTTGGGCGATTATTTAGTCATGGTATATTTTGAATTCATCCAAACAACATTTTAGGTTTAAAAAAGAAGAACGCCTTTGCAGCAAAAAAATTTTTGAAGAATTAGCTGTGGGAAAAAATTCCTTTTTCAGTCATCCGATAAAATTAATATGGCTGCAAAAGGAAACGCTTCCCGATGATGCCCTTGTGCAGGCTGCATTTACGGTGCCTAAACGATTGTTTAAAAAAGCTGTTGACCGGAATAGAATCAAACGCATCATGCGCGAAGCTTACCGTTTAAACAAACACTATTTGTATGAAGATTGCATTGCAAAAAACAAAAGACTTGCATTGCTGTTTGTTTACGTGGCTAAGGATTCACCTAACTTTAACTTGATGCAGGAAAAATTACTTTTACTTTTACAACGCTTGATGAAAAACGGTCATAAACAAAATCATTCTGCCAATTAAATCCCCAATTAAAAATTATCTGTTGAACATTTTTACAATTGAAAATGATTAATAAAATTTTAAGTGCAATATTTTTAGGATTCATCAGTTTTTATAAAAATGCAATATCACCATTACTTCCCGCTTCATGCCGTTATTCGCCAACATGCTCAGCCTATGGTGCTGAGGCAATAAAAAAACATGGCGCTTATAAAGGTGGCTGGTTAACAATTAAAAGATTTTTATCGTGTCATCCTTGGGGCGGAAGCGGATATGACCCGGTTCCATAGTGAAATGAAAAATGTAAAATGAAGAATTATAAATTATAAATCACCAACCTGAAACTTTATACTTAATTAAAATTCGTAATCAAAAATTGAAAGTTTAATATGAAATTAGCTAAGAAAATTAAAATCGGAATTATTGCAGGAGCCTTGTCTGTGGCAGGTTTGGGGCTGTACAGTTTCAGTGATGACTATTTCGAGATATCACGCAACCTCGACATTTTCGCATCACTCTATCGCGAATTGAATACTTATTACGTTGATGAAACCAAACCTGGAGAGTTAATGAAAACCGGCATTGATGCAATGCTCGAGTCGCTTGATCCTTACACCAATTACATACCTGAGTCTGAAATTGAAGACTATCGTTTTATGACTACTGGTCAGTACGGTGGCATAGGTGCATTGATTGCAAAAAAAGGAGAATATGTAGTTATTACCGATCCTTATGAAGGATTTCCTGCTCAAAAAGGCGGACTGCTTGCAGGTGATGTAATTATAGAGATTGATGGAAAAGCATTGAACGGAAAAAACAGTGATGATGTAAGCAAGATTTTAAAAGGTCAGCCTGGAACAAATGTGAAGTTGGTTATTAAGCGCGAAGGCGAATCAAAAAATATTGAAAAAACACTTACGCGAGAAGAGATAAAAATTCCTGCAGTTCCATACAGCGGAGTTATTGGTGACGGAACTATAGGCTACATAAGGCTTTCAAGCTTTACTGAAAACTGCGGACAGGAAGTTAAGGATGCCTACACCAAATTGAAAACTGAAAACAATATCAAATCCTTAGTGCTTGATTTGCGTGGGAATCCCGGAGGTTTATTAAACGAGGCCGTTAACATGGTGAACTTATTTGTGCCAAAAGGTACAGATGTAGTGGACACAAAAGGAAAGGTTAAAGAGTGGGACAAAAATTATAAAGCTTTGAATACACCTGTTGATGCGGATATGCCGCTTGCAGTTTTGGTAAACAGCGGCTCTGCTTCTGCTTCAGAAATTGTTTCAGGGAGCATACAGGATTTAGATCGTGGAATTATTATCGGTCAGCGGAGTTACGGCAAAGGATTGGTGCAAACTACACGCCCATTAAGTTACAATGCACAGTTAAAAGTAACTACAGCAAAATACTATATTCCAAGCGGACGGTGTATTCAGGCATTAGATTACACACATCGCAACCCTGATGGAAGTGTGGGCAAGGTTCCTGATTCATTGATGACTCAATTTAAAACTAAAGGGGGTCGTATCGTTTATGATGGTGGTGGCATCATGCCTGATTTTATTACTGATATTGATACCGGAAGCAGTATTGCTTCAAGTCTTTCATCTAAATTTTTGATTTTTGATTATGCTACCCGTTATCGCAATGGGCACCCAACTATTGCAACTGCTAAAGATTTTCATTTAACTGATGCTGAATATACAGATTTCGTAACCTGGCTCAATGATAAAGATTATGACTACACCACACGAAGCGAAAAAATTATTGATGATTTAAAAACGGCTGCACAACGTGATAAATATTATGATGAAGCAAAAGTTGAGTACGATGCTTTAAAGAAAAAATTGAGTCATAATAAACAGGCAGATTTGATGCGCCAAAAAACTGAAATTCGAGAAATGTTAGAAAACGAAATCGTATCACGTTACTACTTTCAAAAGGGTCGTACTGAAAATGAATTTGTTTATGACAAGGAAGTGAAAAAAGCAATTGAAGCATTAAGCGATAAAGCAGTTTATACTTCAATTATGAATACAAATCATTCAAAATAAATGTGGTGATGGTTTAAGCACTTTAAAATATTTCATATAAAAAGCAGTTAGTTCTAAAAATTAACTGCTTTTTTGTTTACTTATATGGCCACCGAAACTTTTACAACATTTACAGACAAGCGAAAAAAAATTGCTGATGTTATTTATTCAGCAGGGCTATTCTTATTGGTCACAGGTTTGCCGCTGTCAATGTTTTTAATGAGTGTTTCACAATTTGTTTTGATTGGCAGTTGGCTTATTGATGGCGATTACAAAAATAAACTGAGAAGATTTTTTACCAATAAAGTTTGCTTATCACTTTGTGCTTTTTATGTCATTCATCTTGTCGGGCTTTTCTATACAACAGATTTTGATTACGCCATGCGCGACCTTCGCATAAAACTTCCACTGGTGATTCTTCCACTCATTATTTTTACCTCCACACCATTATCATTTCAAAAATTTATAATGGTGATGAAAGTTTTTGTGCTTGCATGTTTAATATCTTCTTTAATAAGCACAGGGGTTTGGCTGCAACTCATTCATGTGCATAAACCGATAAATGACATAAGAGATATTTCAATTTTTATTTCTCACATCAGGCTGTCATTACTCATTTGCATTGCCATGTTTGCCTGTGGCTATTTTGTTTTAATCCTTGATAAAAACATTTTGACAAAGGCGATTCATATTGCTTTGATTGCCTGGTTTATAATTTTTCTGATCATCCTGCAATCGCTTACAGGGTTAATTGTTGGAAGCATTGCATTAATTGCACTTGCTATTCAGTATTTGATGAATCAAAGAAAATATGCTTTGGTGCTTATGATTGGATTGTTTTTATCGGGAGGTTTTTATCTCCTTTATAATTATACTAACAAACAAATTAAATCATTACGAACCGAAGAGTTAGTTGATCTTACTAATCTTCCAAAAACCACATCTCGCGGCAATCTTTATCAACACGAATTAAAAGCCGGAGATTTGGAAAACGGTCACCGTATTTATCTTTTTGTTTGTGAGTCAGAATTGAGGGAGGAATGGAACAAACGCAGCAAAATTTCGTTTGACAGCCTTGACAAAAGAAAACAATATGTAATGTACACGCTCATTCGCTATATGACTTCAAAAGGGTTGCGAAAAGACGCTGATGGCATGATGCAATTAACAGCACAAGACATAACCTATGTTGAAAATGGTATAGGTAGTATAAATGAGTTTACACAAACGGGCATTGAAGAAAGAATAGAAAGCACAATCTGGGAGTTGAATAATTATATAGAAGGCGGAGATCCGGGTGGTCATACTTTATCTATGCGTTTTGAGTTTTGGAAGGCTTCTGTTTCGATTATCAAACAAAATCTGCTTTTTGGGGTTGGTACCGGAGATAATCAATTAGTGTTAAACAATTATTATGAAACTCATCATACACGATTGTCAAAACAATGGTGGCTGCGTTCGCATAATCAATTTCTGGCTATTGGAATTTCTTTTGGTTTGGTCGGGGTTACTTTGTTCTTACTCAGTCATCTTTATCCTGTAACCAAACTTAAAATGTATAGCGATTATTTCTATTTCACTTTTTTCGTAATAGCCATGCTTTCATTTTTAACAGAAGACACTTTAGAAACTCAGGCCGGAGTAACCTTTTTCGCTTTTTTCAATTCCTTTTTCTTGTTTAGCAGAACCCCACCTCCTAAAAACAACAAAGACCTTTAAAAACAAGGTGAGCAACACTCATTTTTAAAATTGCTTTGTGTGAATGGCTATTTTTAGGTGGCAAAAAGCACTATTTATCATTCAAAAATTTAAAAGCTTTGGCTATCTAATTGATTATTAAATAGAAATAATTTTTCAGGAAATGTGGCTGATTCGTATTCTAAGCATACATTTACCAATAAATAAATGACGTTTACCTACTTATTGGAAAAGTTCAAATTTAGGTCAAGGTTAAAAAGAAATCGAGTTAAGTTTTTAGTTCACACAAGGGTCGTTGCCAAATAGGGCAGCCCGTATTAAAAAGGCTACTGTTTTTCATAATAAATTTCCCCCAAGGCATGGCAAAACGTCCATGCCTTTTTTTTTTAACAAAACCATCAAAGCATTTTTATTTTTTTCAATTCAAGAACCAATCATTTTTGTTAGGTTTATTTGTAAGCAAATAAACTTCGTTTTTCTAAAGTGAAAACAACAAAAAGAATTTGTTTATGGAGCAGTCCGCGCAATTTGTCAACTGCTTTTATGTATTCGTGGGCGCAACGTAGCGACACCACAGTTGTGGATGAACCTCTGTATGGATATTTTTTAAATCATACCGGTGCTGAACGTCCCGGCAGAGATGAAGTGATAAAAAGCATGGACACCAATGGCAAAAGGGTGATTGCAGCTATGCTACATTCAGATTATAATACACCTGTTGTATTTTTCAAACACCTCACTAACCAGGCTGTTGATTTGGATTGGAGTTTTATGCAGCAAATGGTAAATCTTTTTTTTATCCGCGACCCGAAACAAATCATTTCATCTTTTGCGCAGGTAATTCAAAACCCTGCAATGATTGACATTGCAATGAAAATGCAATACAATTGTTTTGAGTTTGCCCTTCAAAATAAATTCAACACTATTGTACTTGATTCGTTTCAACTTTTAAAAAATCCGAAAGCTGTTTTGCAAAAATTGTGTGATAGGATTGAAATAGATTTTGATGAAAACATGTTGCACTGGCAACCGGGTCCCAAACCTTATGACGGAGTTTGGGCTCCTTATTGGTATGCTAATGTTCATCAGTCATCCGGGTTTGATGTTCAACCTACAAGTGAACGACCATTGCCTGCACATTTGATTTCATTGTATGAAGAAGCCAAACCATTTTATGAGAAAATGTTTCAATATTCTATAAAAGCATAAACTATGTTACAAAAGTTTAACGAAAAAAATAAAGACATTAAAGTTTTTGTTGGTGGAAAATTAGTTGATCGCAACGATGCAAAGGTTTCGGTTTTTGATAGTGCTGTTCAGGGTGGTGATGCTGTTTGGGAAGGCTTGCGGATTTACAACAGGAAAATATTTTGTTTCCGTGAACATGTAAACCGTTTGCAGCAATCAGCCAAATCGCTTGCCTTTGTTGATATTCCAACTTTTGAATATGTAAGACAAGCAGTAGTTGATACGCTTGCCGCAAATGAAATGTTTAACGATGCACATATACGGTTAACGTTAACGCGCGGAGAAAAAATTACATCAGGTATGGACCCGCGATTGAATCAAAAAGGTTCGTGCTTGATTGTATTGGCTGAATGGAAAGCACCGGTTTATAATAATTCAGATGGTATCACTTTGGTAACATCACAGATAAGAAGAAACTCTCCCCAAACTTTAGATTCAAAAATTCATCACAACAATTTACTCAACAACATACTCGCAAAAATTGAAGCCAACTATGCAAATGCTGATGATGCATTAATGCTTGACCTGAATGGTTTTGTTGCCGAAACCAATGCAACAAACATTTTTATGATTAAAGGTGATGAGCTTCATACTCCCTTACCAGTGGCTTGTTTGTCGGGCATTACAAGAAAATTGGTTTTACAAATTGCATCCGATTTAAAAATCAAAAACACAGAGCGAAATATTTCTGTAACGGAAATGTATAATGCCGATATCGTTTTTACAACAGGTACAATGGGCGAACTTACCCCTGTAAAAAGTATTGATAATCGTTTGATTGAAAATAAAGGCAACACAACAACTTTTGAAAAAATCCTGAAAGCATTTCGTAAAAAAACGGAAACGGAAGGAGAATCTTTCTAATCTAAAAAAAATTGAATTAAGAATTCCGAACAATTGAATATCAAATTTAGAAGGGAAACTACTAACCGCAACAGATTGCTTCGTGCCTCGCAATGACGGTTAACCATACTGTTTTACTGTCCCACTCTCACACCATCATACTTTTGTTCCTGTCCGCCAGCGTAGGTTATGGTTAAAACCAAAAGTCCATCCTCATCAAAAAAGCGCCAGTCGCCACCTGGTATTCCCTGTTTATAATTTCTTGATTCGCGAACACGACCGCTGCCATAATAATATTTGTGTTCACCTTCTTCATTGCCTTCAAAATATTTTCCTTCAAAATGCAGGGTTCCGTCTTTATTATATTCTTTCCAATCTCCGTCTTTCAATCCATCCACATAATTGCAACCTTTAACTACATACTCATTGTTATTATACTTCCATACACCGGATTTTAGTCCGCCAACATATTCACCTTCGGCAATCACAGTTCCATCTTCATCATACTCTTTTGAAATGCCATTTTCCTTTCCTTTCAAATAAGTTTCATCGCGTAAAGGTTTTCCATCTTTATAAACCCATTTCCATTCACCTGTCGGCAAACCGTTATCATACTTTCCTTCCTGCTGAATTTTTTTTCCTGGATAATAAAACTTCCATGGACCTATCCGCTTTCCATCTTTATAAGCACCTTCTGCTTTTACTTCTCCATTATCAGCATATAAAATCCAATCGCCTTGCTGTCTTCCGCTTTCATCAACCAAGCCTTCGGCTTTTACTTTATCATGCTCATAAATTTTTCCGCCTGTAATTTTCCCTTGCATATCATACTCACGATATACACCTTCCATGTGACCATTAATAATATTTACTGAAGATTTAGGTCGTGCATTGGGATGATAAAGCCGTTTTATTTTTAAATCAATTGCCGCAGAATTTTGCACAACCAATTCACCGTTTTTATAAATCTCTAACTTGGTCATTACACCTTCTCCACTAAACTCACGAAACATTCCGTTCTTTTTATCATCAGTCCAAAAACCATCTGAGCGCGTTTTATCATTGTCAAAAAAATCTTTCCACGGCCCTTGCTTCATACCAAACTTATCAATACGATTTATCTTTTCTTCTTTTGTGAAATATCCATTCTTGTATGTGGTAACAGTTATTATTCTCCCGTCTGCTGGGTCATACTCGCGCGCCAAACCGTTTTCAACACCATTGCTGAATAATATTGAACGAACCATTTTGCCTTCACTGTTATAATATTTACACAAACCGCTTTTAATATTTTCCTCCAAAAATTCTTCGCTTTTCAGATTTCCATTTGGATAAAATTCTGTTTGTACGCCATTTTTCTTTCCTTCTTTATAAATATATGCAGAGGCAAGAACTCCACTATCATTATAAAATTTCCACAAACTATCCAACTGTAAACTTTTACGATTGCCCTCTGATTTCACTTTTCCGTTTTCATTATAAGTGCGCCAATAACCATCAGGCTTACCATTAACCATAGTACCTTCACTACTTAGTTTTCCGTTAGGATAATAAAAGCGGTTGTAACCATTTGGATTAATGATATTGCTGCGAGGCTGTGCAAAAGCAATTTCGCAACCGACAAGTAAAAAGTAAAAGGTAAGGAGGGGGAAAATAAATGCTCTCAGATTTTTCATACGTTAATGCTACACTACTATAACAACGAAAGTATTTAAAGTTTATGGTATTGAGAAAAAGTTATTGTAATGGTGATGTAAAAGGTATGTGTATATTTCAATCTTACTCAATTATAAGCTTCCTGATAAATTGCTTTTCTCCATCGGAAATTTTCAAAAAATATATTCCTGAACAAATATTTCTCGTTTCAATGATTGCCCTCGTTCCATTTAGGTTCCTATTCAAAATTTCTTTCCCAACTAAATCATAAAGTAAAACATTGAAACCAGAATTATCTTTTGTCTCAATTGTAAACATCCCCTTTGAGGGATTGGGAAAAACATTGAATGAATTGTCTGTTAACACCTGATTTATTCCCACTGAATTGTTGCAAACACATGGAGGGGTACAAATACAAAAATCATCAATTATATATGTATTAGTACTTAGTATTGAATCGGAACTAAAAACAAATCGAAACTGAACGGCTGAGAATCCGTTTAAATTATTTAACAGAATTGAAGAATTAATACAACCTCCTAAATATCCAGTCCAGCCGGGCATGCCGCTTGAACCAATGATTGCTGCATTATACCAGTTATTCGCTTGACCAATGTTACCAAGTAAAAGCCATGTTGCACCGTTAGTTGAATATTCAATTCTTGTTCCCGCATTAAATAAATCACAATCATAATTCTGAGCGAATGACAAAGTAGCATTTGATGTTGTCGAGAAATCAAATACCGGAGAATAAAAAGCAGCCGTAGGATTGTAAAACCCGCTTGAATTAAATTGTATTCCCCAGGCACTTATACCCGAACATGCTCCTGTGTTTGTTGTGTTCCATTGCCACCGGTTAGCGGGGTTTGCGGAAACAGACCAACCAATAGTATCAGTCTCAAAATCGTTAAAGTAAGGAGGAACAGTTTGTGCAGAAGAAAATGTGAGTGTGCAACAAAATAAAACGATAAGAGTGTAAATGTTTTTCATGACAATTAAAATTTAAAGACTTATTCAATAACACATCAAATGTAATTAAACAAATGAACTTTACTCCCGCTCTAATTTCTCAATCATCAAAGTAAATTCTTCAACAAACCTATCATAATATTTTCCTGTTGCAGGTCCTGTAAAACCTGTATGAATTCTACGCACATTGCCTTTTTTATCAATGATGATGGTGGTTGGATATCCTGTAATTTTATTCAGCATAGGCAATGCTTTTGCTGCATCTTCTTTATTGGAGGTGCCTGCAATCAAAATTGGATACTGAACATTATAACGAGCCGAAAGTCGTTTCACATTTGAAACAGATTTTTTAAAATCATTTGTTTTTTCAAAAGCCAAACCAATTATTTGAAATTTTTTGTCCTTATGTTTTTCATAAAATGGTGCGAGGAAAATTGTTTCATCCAAACAATTAGGACACCACGAACCCATGATTTGAATCACAGTCACTTTTCCTTTGAATCGCTTATCGCTGAATGAAACCATGTTGCTATCCAAATCAGGAAAACGAAAATCGAATTTATCATAACCTGGTTTCATATAGGTGATGGAATATGCATCAGGTAATTCTGCCTTTTCATCTCGCATCGCAATCCATGGTTCTTTCCAATGATTGCCGCTGTAATACATTCCTTTTATTTTTCCGTTGCTTAATTCCGCTTTAAATAAAAATGCATGTGAGCCATCAAAGCAACTCAGAAATAAACTATCTCGGTCAACCAAACCCTCTAAGTACCGATAATCACCTGTTTCAGTTAAAAAAGTTCCTGATAAATAATTTCCTTTCTGATTAAATATTCCAACTGCATAACTTGAATCTGCTGTGCCTTCACTGAAATTCACAGCCCATCTTCCATTAAAATTAGCTGGTTTTGAAGCAGGATATTTTGCAATGAAACGATTCGTTTCTCCATAACGAGCTTCAAAAGGAATTTCAGGATTTGTTTTTCGTGCATGATTGATATAAACACCACGCATCAAACCGTTGATAGTATAAGCCTTCACTTCAGAATCAAACACAGGCATCTTAAAAAAAATCGAATCATCTTTAGTGGTTACTTCGTCAACCACAATTCTTTCCTCGCCATTTATAATTTCAATGACGATTTTATTCTGAACATTTTTTATTTCGAAATTGAAAGGCAGTTCTGCATCAGGCAAGGCTAATGTGGCGCGCCATAATCCTGTGAAAAGTAAAAGTGTTTGAAGCATTTTTTATTGTTTACTAATCTGTTGATTATTTTCACGAATCAAATTTCTTTAATTCTCTCTTGATGAAATCTTCTAATTGCTTTTTAGTTGGGAGCTTCATCAAATATTTTGAAACAAAAAGTTTTTGATTTAAACCTGTGGTTGTATATTCAACCAATGCTTTATTTTTATCAGTAACCAATAAAATGCCGATAGGTGGATTGTCGGTTTTCTGTTTTACTTCTTTGGCGTAATAGTTCAGATAAGCATTCAATTGCGATACATGCGAGTGACTGAATTTATCCACCTTCAAATCAATCAACACATGGCAGTGCAGAATGCGATGATAGAAAACCATATCAATAGAAAAGTATTCGTCACCAATCAGAATTTTTTTCTGCCGCGCTTCAAAACAAAATCCGTTGCCAAGTTCAAGAATAAATTTTTCAAGATGATTCAACAATGCTGTTTCAAGCTGGCTTTCTTCAACAAATTCAATATTCGGCAAATCAAGGAACTCGAAAAAATAATAATCTTTAACAGCATCAGCAGCAATTGCAGGAGTAATTTTTTTTTCAATTTTATCAAGCGAAAGCTTTTTGTTTTTTGATAAACCTGTTCGTTCAAAGGCAAGCGTGGCAATTTGTCTCCGTAATGAACGTACCGTTAAACCCGTTTTTAAAATCATCAACTCATAATAAGAGCGCTTTATCGGGTCGCCAATTTTCATCAACTCTGCAAGGTGAGAAAAGGATGTTTGATTAAATAAAGTAACAAGATGTTTGATTGGTTTATCGTTTTTTGAAACGATTAATTCATTGGAAAAATATCCTTGAACCAATTCGGGGGACACTGTCCCCCGAATCTTCTTTTTAATAGGCGAAGTTTTATCTGATGATTTAAATTGATTGGAAAGTTTGGGAAGAATTAATTCGCCAGACAGTGTCTGGCGAATGTGGTTTTTCAATTCGCCAGACAGTGTCTGGCGAATCTCCGAATACTGTATATAAAACTGTCTGCAAACTTTCAGATTGCCACTTGACAAACTTTTATTGCTGAGTTTCAATGCTAATTTTTCAATCAGCTTCTCACCATACTTTGCACGGTCATCTCCGTTTTGTTCAAACTCTACAATGTAAAAACCGATAAGCCAATTACGAATAGTAATGTGACGGTTAACCGCTTTTACAGCCGATGATTGCAAAGCATCGTGCGTTTGCTGAATACCGTTTACAAGTAATTTGAAATTCATGTGTTTAATCTTTTTACAAAGAAACTCAAAACTACCTTCCTCCATTCATCTGCTGCGCCTGTTGCATAAACTGGTTTCCTTTAACCGAATCACCAAGTATCATGTACGTAACACCAATGTTATGCACCACTTTTGAATTGCCAGGTTGCAACTGGGCAAGTTTGGTATAATAAGTAAGCGCATTATTATAATCCTTCATGGCAGCATAAGAATTTCCCATGTTGTTATATGCATCGCCATAAGCAGGGTCAACATTAATCGCTTTTTGATAATAGGAGATTGCTGTATTATAATCACCCATGCGTGCATAAGTATTTCCAAGATTGTAAAGCGCATTCTTATTTGCAGCTTTCAACTCTATAGATTTATTAAGTGATGCTATTGCCTGCTGAAACAAATTTGCATCTGTCTGATACAAACCAAGATTGTTGTAAGCCTCATCGCTTTTAGGGTCAATTTCAATTGACTTATTAAGGTCGGCAAATGCTTTGTCAAATTGTTTTTCTTCGCCATAAGCAATACCTGATGCTATGTAAAAATCTATCTCCTTAAATTCTTTCATACTGCGGGCTTTTTCAAAACAACGTATTGCGCTTTTGTTGTCTTTCTTTTCTTTGTAAGCCATCCCGAGATTAAACCATGCATCAGAATATTCAGGTAATATGGAAACCCCTTTTTCTAACTGCTCAATTCCTTCATTGAGATGTTCCATTTTACTACGCTCATCAAGCGAATCTTCTTTCAGTGCTTTTGCGAGCACCAATTCACTTCCGTAAGCATAACGAATCCGTGCGCTTTCGGGATGAATTTCAACATCGTGTTTTAATAACGTGAAGTTGTTTTTCCAATCTAAGTTTCGCGAAAAAGTTTTTACTGAAAACAAAATCAATATAACTCCTGCGACCATAATCACATTTTTATTTTCGCTAAACAGCAATGAAAAGTTTTTATAGTTAGTCTTGCCATAATCTGCCTTTAAAAACTTAGCCGCTAAAACAGCCAAAGCAATACAAAATCCCAGTGAAGGCATATATGCAAAACGTTCACCGAGTGTTGCTTCAATTAAAAAAGCAAAATTAGAAACCAATGAAATGGTAAGCGCAAAAAATAAAATTCCGTAAGCTACAGGGTCTTTTGTTTTAAAACCTTTAACAGCATATACTCCTAATGCAACAATTACAACAAGCGAAATCAATGCGCGTATATCACCAAATGAAACCAATGGAAAAGTATTGTAGGAATAATCAAAACACAACGGATGTGGAAATACTAACAACATCAGGTATCTTCCCATAATCATTGTGGCTGATGCAATGCGCTTTCCAAAATCACCTTCTGCGCCAACAAGCGAATTATTAATAAGTTGTATCTCGGTAAAGTTGGTTGCACCGCCAAGCACAGCAATGCGAACTATAAAATATAAAGCTGCGGCACCTGCAAAAACAGCAGTGCAGGTGATGATTTGCTTTTTATCAGCCGCAGTAAAAAAGTAAAGCGTAAGCGGGGCAACTACTACAAATGTTATTGCATTTTCCTTACTCAGCAATGCAAGAAAAATAAAAACTCCTGCAAGGATAAGCTGCTTCATGTTTTGCTGCTGCGCATATTTCAACATTGCATAAAGGCTGCTTATAGAAAAAAGAAAAGCTAATATTTCATCACGACTTTTGATGTTTGCCACCACTTCTGTATGCAGCGGATGCGCTATAAATAAAAGGGTGGCAATAAAAGCTATGATGGGGTTTTTGTTTTGAAAAAAAAGTTGAAGCGTCATAAATAAAATCACTGCAGTGAGTGTGTATAATAACACATTCATTAAATGTCCCACAAAGGGTTTTCCGGGAGCAATTGAATATTCAATTGCAAACATGGCAACTGACAATGGGCGATACAAACTTTCTTTACGCTCCCAAAAACCTGCCCGATATGCAGTAGTAAAAATTTCGGGCAATGCCGATATCCCCTTTTTGGTAATTTTATTATTCTTAATTACGGTGTCATCATCAACCGTATAATTATGCATTAATGTATTTGCATAAAGCACAAATGCAAAAGCGGCACAAACAATCATCATTATTTTTTTAATTGATGCTACAGCAGCAGGATTCAATTGCATTGATGCAACATTTTCTTTTGGCAATGATTTTCTTTGAGGAATATTTTTTTTCATAAAAATTTCAATTCGATTTATTGAAGCATCGCAAATATAGAATAACCTGTAAATGAAATTAGAAATTGGAAATTTGGTGTTGAATTCATGCCATTCAAAAGAATCCTGATTTAATGAATAGTCTCACTTATAATTACCAAGGGATTTCTTTTTTGTTGCGAAAAAATTTTCCTGTTAAAGATGGTGCTGCTTCTGTAGCAAGCCACACAATTGTTTCAACACCTTTTTCTATTGACAACGGTGCTGATACTCCTCCCATTTTAGTGCGCACCCAACCGGGGCACACTGCATTTACTGAAATCTTTTTCGCTGCTAAAGCATAAGCAAGTTGTCGAGTGATAGCATTCAATGTGGTTTTTGAAATACAATAAACCGGAGCCCAGCCGCCCACGGCATCAGTCATAGAACCACCTCCGCTTGATACATTGATAATTCTGCTCCCCGATTTTAATACCGATAAAAAAGTTTGCGTTACAAAGAGTGGTCCCAGTGCATTTGTATTTAATGTTTGCCTAACATGCTCTTCATTTGTAACAAGAAATTGATCTTGTTTATCAATTAAAATTGCTGCATTATTTATTAAAGCATCAAGCTGAATGTTGTTCTTTTCAAAATTTTCAAAAGCCTGTTTTATACTGCTCAATTCACTCACATCCATCAATATAAACTCACAACTGATCTGTTCTTTTCTTAAAGTTATTAATGCATCATCTCCATCATTCTTGTTTCGTCCGGTGAGGTAAATGTGTAAACCCGCCTTACCCAATTGACGGGCAGTTTCAAATCCAATGCCTTTGGCGGATCCGGTTATTAATACATTTTTTTTATCCTGTTTCATTCTCAAATGACACTATAAATTGAATTGTAATAAACAATAAAACCCGCCCCGAAACTTCGGGGCGGGTTATTTTTACTATTACTAAAGAGAAATTAATTCTTTGTAACGTTCTTATTTTCTTCGTCCTTACCGGTTGAAGAAGCGTCTTTAAACTCCTTTACACCTTGACCCAGGCCTTTCATTAATTCAGGGATTTTCTTTCCGCCAAACAATAAAAGAACTACAATGAGTATGATAATCAGTTCCTGACCACCTAAACCCATAAAACCTAATAAAATTGAATTTAACATGATTGTGAGAATTTGAGCGCCAAAGGTATGAAAATAAATGGAAGCAGGAAGTGAGGGCTTAGAATTGAAATCCGCGTGCTCGCCCAAACTCAAAAATTAAATTAGTGCAGTTCATACACTTCATGTAAAGTATTTCGAAATAATTCGTTCAACTTATTTGTGTCCGGTTGTGTTGAAGTTCCAAATTGTTTTACAATGTTGTTGAAATGATTTATTCGCTCTTCTAAGAAATCATTGAGGATTTTGATTTTCGGTTCTTCATTAAGTTCTGCTCCTTCTATCTTTCTATTCAAAAGTTTTTCAATTTCGCTTTTTAGTTGTCCATCTTCAATTTGAGTATCAACTAATTTTTGAAATTCCATCGGAGCCATTGTGTCAGTCTGCTCAATCCATTGACAGGCTAAGATAGGGCGCAGCACATAAAAATATTTTTTTGTCCGCACCATATCCTTTTGCAAATACTCCTTAAAGTTTCTTTCAGCCATGTGCAGGTAATGATGCAAACATGATTTCGGATTAAAATATTCTTCCATCAGTTTGCGAAGCTTCTCAGTAGTTGAAAACGGTTCTGAATAAATAATGGGACTACGCAACCATTCCAATAAAGGCGGATTTGATTTTCTGAAAAGACGTAGCGCCTTGCGAAATTCCCATCCACCTAAATCAATATCGTTAGGCAATATTTCTTCAATGCTTTCTTTCTTATCATCTATAGAAAGATACCAATCAGGCTTGTGGAGATACATAAACCGAACATCCCAATCGCTATTCACTGATGCAAAACCCCATGCACGGCTACCACTCTCTACTGCATAAAGAATTTTTATTTCACGTTGCTGCTCAAGTCGTTTTAGTTCTACTGCTATTTGTTCGGTCATTTTTATTGTTTCTTTTTATCTTCTCGTTTCAACTCAACTATTAATCCCTCCTCATCTTCAAGTATTACAATTCCATCACCATAAAAAACCCTGAACTTAAATTCCTTTTGATTCACTGTAAAACTAAAAGCCTGTGTATTGTTGTTCATTTGATAAGGCACCGTTTGCAATTTCCCTTCCCTGTTTAATTCAATAGAATCATTTGTAAAAGTAATTTCAAGATCGTCCATCGTTAAACGCGCTTTATCATTTGGATCAAGAGTCAAATGACAGAGTTCACAACTCCTTATAGTTGCTTTGTCCACAAACTCTGTAGCGCAGGATACTTCCCATTTACCTGATAAATTTTTTTTCCCATCACCACCCACAACCTCCGGTGCGTTTGATTGTGCGTAAGAGGGTGAAGAAAGTGAGTAAAAGAGCAAGCTCAAAACTAAACTCGGAATTTTTGAAATCGTGTTCATAGGATTTTTTATCTGAAATGAATTTTGAAAAATTCAAAGCTAACAATTGCCTAATTCCATTTATTACAATTTTGTACACTATAGATAACACAACGTAACAAAACTCTTAACCATAAACCAAAAACCACCTATATTGTGCGCGTCTAATTTTTTAAAATGATTAAGTATTGGCTATCTTTTTTAGTAGTGATTGTTTTTTTGAAATCTTCACAAGCGCAATCGAGTGTAAAAGATTCTTCTATTAATGCAACTTTGGTTGGAGTTGGCGCGGGAGTTTATTTACCTGCCGGTGATATGGCCGATCGCTTTGGCGCTAACTTAACAATTCACCTCTCCTGCGGCTTAAAGCGCGCGAATAACTGGATATATTCTGTAGAAGGCGATTACATTTTTGGAAGTGATATAAAAGAAAACGATCTTTTCAAAAACATTGAAACAAGCGATGGCTTTATTATCGGCAATGATGGAAAGTTTGCAACTGTAAGAACATTCGAACGGGGTTATGCCATTACTTTTAACGTTACCAAATTAATCACCACCGGCAAACCGAATAAAAATACAGGTTTTCTTTTTCGGTTGGGAACGGGTTTTATTCAACACAAAATAAAAATCGAAACAGTGGGCAATACCGTTCCTTTTTTAAATAAAGAATACCGTAAAGGTTACGATCGCCTTTCGAATGGATTAGCTTTACATCAGTTTGTCGGTTATCAATACATGAGTAATAAAAGGGCGGTTAATTTTTTTGCAGGATTTGATTTCTTTGAGGGCTTTACACAAAACAGGCGCGAATTTAATTTTGATGAAATGAGAAAAGACGATATGAAAAGAAAAGATATAATGCTTGGAATTAAAGTGGGCTGGATATTACCTTTGTACAAACAGGCTCCCAATTCGTTTTATTATAATTAAGGCAATCGGTTTGCCGTACATTCAATAACCTTTTCGCAATTACCAAAACTTGTAGTGAGCGAACTTGTAGTGAGCGTAGTCGAACTAGTCGAACTATCCCCCAAATGAAATAATATGGTAGTTATTTACTTACTGATTATTAAAACTTACGGACTCCTGATATGGACAGCATCTGCTTTTAATGCCAAGGCTAACCAATGGAGAAAGGGACGAATAGATCTTCTTAAAAACATTAAGCAGACCCTTAAAAACAACAATGAGAATCGAATATGGTTTCATTGCTCATCACTTGGCGAATTTGAACAAGGCAAGCCGGTAATTGAAGCCGTCCGAAAAGAATTTCCCGACCACAAAATTGTACTGACTTTTTTTTCGCCTTCCGGTTATGAGCAAAAGAAAAATGATCCTTTGGTTGATTATGTTTTTTACCTGCCGCTTGACGGGCCATTAAATTCAAAAAGATTTATTGACCTTATAAAACCCACTGCGGCTTTTTTTGTGAAGTATGAGTTTTGGCATTTTTATATTTATTATTTGCGGCAGCAAAAAATTCCATGTTATTATTTTTCATGTTTATTCAGGCCATCACAAACTTTTTTTCAGTTTTACGGAAGGTTCAGTAAAAATATGTTGCAACGCATCACTCACATTTTTGTTCAGAACCAGGATTCATTGGTGTTGCTATATAAAAACAGTATTTCAAATGTAACCGTAAGTGGCGATACGCGATTTGACCGCGTGTATGAAAACAGTTTGAGCACAAAAAAATTTCCTGATGTTGAACAGTTTATTCAAAATAAAAAAGTGCTTGTTGCCGGAAGTACGTGGCAGGCTGATGAAAGGATTTTATCTGAATTGATCAATCAAACAGGTGATTATAAATTTATAATTGTACCGCATCAGATTAATAATGTAAAAATTCAAAGCTTAATTTCATCAATAAAAAAGAAGAGCATCCGGTATTCACAATTAAAAACCGAAAATGCAAATGATGCTGATGTTTTAATTATTGATAATGTAGGGATGTTGTCTTCGCTGTATCAGTATGCAACTATAACTTATATAGGTGGTGGCTTTGGCGCAGGTATTCACAATACCCTTGAAGCGGCAGTATTTGGCAAGCCATTAATTTTTGGCCCTCGTTACCAGCAATTTCAGGAAGCAATTGACTTAATAAAATCGAATGGCGCTTTTTCTATTTCTGACTTTTCAGGATTGAATTATCACTTTGATGCTTTGAACAAAGATCAAGATGAATTTGCAAAAATTAATTCCATTAACAGAAAATATGTTGAAGATAAAAGAGGCGCCACAGAAGTTATTATGAATTACATTCGCATGAACTGGTAAATTATTTTTATTACACAGTTAACCCTTCAACAAAATCAAAATTCAATTCAGGCAGGTTACAAACTTTGCACAGTTCACATTTGTTGTAGCTTATCCAATGGTCACGCTCATTGTATGGAAATTTATTAACCGCATTTCGCATGGTGAGTTTTTGTTTGATAGCCAGCCGGCTCATCATGGGATGTTTGAAAAAATAATTCAATGTGCGGAACGGATCTTTGCGTAAGCTATCAGTTGTAGTTGGATAACGTGTAAGTAAACGCACACAAACAATGTCAAGATTTTTTTCAAGAGTTGGCTCATCAAAAACATCAACATCTAAACCATAACCGATTGTAAGCACATCGCCACCCCATAAATTATCCATAGCATATTCCAATAAATCACTTCGTGTGGTGATTACAATTTTTATTTTTTCAGAAAGTGCTTTTGTGTTTTTTACAGAAAAGTTTTCTCCGCCAAAATTAAATTCAAAAAATTCATCGTGTTTAAAATCTTTAAGTTTCACTGCAAAGTTTGCATCGTTCAAAACAACTTTGTCATACAAATTCAAATTGCTGTTAACCGTTGCTTCCATTTTTTTAAGGAGAATAGGAATCTTCGAAACATGAGCCTGACGAGGCTTTTCGGCTTCCTTAATTTCCTTCTCAAAAACTTTTTCAATTAAATAATTGATTGAACCATCAATCATCTGATCATAATATCGAGACACTTTATGAAAACCGTTTTCATCAAAATAATCACCGGGATAAATGATATGAAATTGTACGGAAGTGTTTTTCTCAAAGTGTTCTTTATAATAAGATGAAAGCATTTCGCGTGGAAATTTTACATCATTGATCCAACGTTTATCTTTTTCCAATAATGCAAAACCGGGTGCAAAAGGAATTGCTGCAACAGGCTGCAACTCTTTTATTATTTTACAGAAATGATTTGCAAAATATTGCTCGCGTATTCTTCCAATCTCTTCATCATCTTTATCTTTATAATGAACTGTGTTCGGGAAATATCCCGCACCGCTCCATCCCGAAAATAAATAATCAATATGGTGCCAGCGCTTTTTTATTTCACTCAAAAAAACATTCACCACATTTTGATGATGAGAATTTAATGCATCATTCAGATTGACTATTACGATATTATTTATCTCCACCACAATTACACTTTCCAAACCAAAACCGAGGTAAATAATTTTTGTTGTTGGCGATATTTTATATTCTTTAAAACTTACAGCCTCTGTTACATTTTTAAAATTGTGCTGATGAAAAAAATCCACAACACCTTTTCGCCATTGATAAGGATAGAACACGCGAGCCTCACAGGGCATAGCTTTCAACGACTCGCTATGCAAATGATCTTCGTGTCCATGAGAGTATAAAATATTTTTTACCCGTGATACACAACTCAAATCAGATGGCTGTGGAAACAAATGCCACTGATTTATATAACAGCTTCCCTTAAACCAGGGATCCATTATTAATGTGGTGTCGCCTGTATCAATATGCAAACAGGAATGACATAGGTATTCTATTTTCATGATTTAAAAAGTTATTGGGTTTATAAATTGTAGTCGGGGCTGACCGGAATGTTTTTACTTTTCAATTCGTTTTTAAATTGCGGATGCTAACTCACACCATATATTCCAAAAACGAAATCACTTTGTTTTCCTGTATTCAAATAATTATCTTCCGTTGCAAATAATTCTTCAAGCAATTGCGATATATTTTCATCCTCATTTAAAAAATTATGTGCTATATCTTTCAGTAGTAGATGCAATAAATTTCCTCCTAATGGTTTTTCCTCAATCGTTTTAAATTGCTGATGGATCAATGGTAAAATGTTTTCACTCTCTGATGATTCGCTTGGATCGGCAAGGTATAAACGCAATAAGCCCGGCTTGCTCACCGATTGCTTATAGTGAATGCCATCATATCGCAACTTATATTGTTTCGGAAGTTTTTCATCGTAAACTTTATTGATAAAACTCAACTGTTCATCACTTATTTGAAAACGATTTGCTCCAACGTATTCATGAGTCAATAATAAAAGCCCTCCGGGTTTTAAACCCTGTTTAACTTTTTCAAAAATGCTTTTGTGATTTTTCAGATGATGCAAGCTGCTGTGAAACATTATCGCATCGTATTGCTTTTTTGTGAAATCAAATTCGTAAACATCAGCGGTAAAAAATTTCAGGTTGGGTAAATTTTCATGCTTTAATTTTTTGTTGGCGTGAGCCACAATTTCATCTGATATATCAAAAGCTTCAATGCTGCTGAAACAATTGTGGCGCGCTAATTTAATTTCAGGATTGCCGCCACCAGAGCCAATTGATAATACTGAATAATTATTTTCTCTATTAAAGTAATTTTCGCACAAGTAATCTGAAAAATCTTTTTCTTGATTTCCTGAAATCAAAAGATTCCAGCGCTGTTTTATTTGCGGAATAATCCACCAATCGCAGCATCGCGTATCAATCTTATTAAAATGTTTGGCTGTACGTGCGCGTTCAGTAAAGCGAAGGTTATCGTAAATCTTAGTTGCGCCTCTTTTTTTTAATTCAAACCATAAGTCTGTAAAGTCTGATGCGTAGAATAAATTCATCGTACTGCATTTTTACAAAAAACGCAGATTGCTTAAGTAAATTGTGTTAGG
Organism: Bacteroidia bacterium; assembly: GCA_039931675.1. GTDB lineage: Bacteria > Bacteroidota > Bacteroidia > AKYH767-A > OLB10 > JAEUTH01. The sequence continues at coordinate 34,482 of JBDTRM010000223.1, forward strand.
AAGAATTTCTTTGAACTAAAAAATTATAAATAAATAAGGATAATTTATTAAGATGCAAAAGGCACTTTCTTTAGCAAAAGTAACCTTAGTAGAAAATTTTTATCGCCACCTGTGTTACCTTTTACAGAGAAGGTAATAAGGTTTTTGGTTAGCTATCGTTTTTTCTACTACGGTTAAATTGAAATTTAAGGTTGATAACTCTGCTAATTTATTTTGTTTGCAATTCAATTGAAACGATTTTACTAAAACCATCAATCTTCGTTACTCAAAAAACGCAATGAATTTCTTTCTTCTCCAACTTCTAACTCAACTTCACGTCCCAGTATAAGTGCAACATTTTGTTGAATGTGTCCCGCAGGAAAACCAAACACAACAGGATAATCAAATTCCTGAACGTGTTCGCGGATAATTTCTTCGGCAGTTTTTCCGTAAGGCACTTTATTGTCGTTCATGTTTGTCATACCGCCAACAACAAGCGCAGCAATATTTTCAAGTTTGCCTGTGCGTTTTAGATTTACCATCATGCGGTCAATGTGGTACAGGTATTCTTCAATATCTTCAATAAAAAGAATTTTGCCAATACAATCCAAATCGCTTGCAGTAGCAGTATTTGCATAAAGCAATGAAAGATTACCACCAACAATTTCAGCCGTGATGCTTCCATGCTTATTCAGTTTAATCATCGCATCAGGTGTTTTCCATTCATACTCCAAAGCCTCGCCTTTCAGTGCTTTCATCAAAGTATCAAAACTCATTGCATCAAATTTTTCTTTTGAAAAATTTACAAGCATGTTGGCATGTATCGTTTCCAAACCAATATTCGTATGCGCATGAGAATGAATCGCTGTTACATCACTAAAACCAATCAACCATTTCGGATTTTCAATTAATGGCGACAAATCAACATCATCAATGATGCGCACCAAACCATAGCCACCGCGGGCGCACATAATTGCTTTTATGCTGTGATCATCAATGGCATGTTGCAGATCGGCTGCGCGCTCATTATCAGTTCCTGAAAATTGATTGTTTTCTCCAAAAAGATTTTTTCCTAAAACAATTTCGAAACCGTTGTTACGCAATTCCTGTAAACCGTTTTCAATTTCTTCGGGAGTTACTTTGCGTGCAGGCGCTACTATTGCTATCTTATCTCCGGGTTGTAAATATTCAGGACGAATCATTGCTGTAAATGTTATTTTATATTTGCGCAAATTAAGCAGATTGATTCTTATAAATGGAAAAACAAGCACATATTGATTATTGGCTAAAAAGCATTGTCATTGAATTTCTAACTTTGACAAAATAATTAAAAAAGAGAAATGAAAAATCGTAAAGTAGTAGTTGAAATTAAAAACGATACTGCAATGAGCATTCTTCAAAATCTTGAAGATGTTGATTTGGTAAAGCTTCACACAACAAAAACAAAATTGGCATCAAAGAATGATATTCAAAAGTTGAAGCCAAAAAGAAAGTCGGAAACCGAAAGTTTTTTTGACTTAAAAGGTATTTGGGAAAATCGTGATATAAACCAGGAATCATTAAGAGCAAAAGCATGGCCCAAAAGAAACCGGTAATCTGTGATACCAATATTTTAATTGAATATTTCAAAAACAATCCAACCATTTCAGAGGAACTTCAATTAATTGGTCAACATAATATTTATTTGTGTTCGGTCACGGTTGGCGAATTGTATTTCGGTGCGCTTAATAAAGTGGAACGCGAAAAAATAAAAAAAAGAATCTTACTCACAACAGTAATTCCATTAAATGAAGAGATTTCAGATATTTTTGAAAAACTTATTTATGATTATTCTTTAAGTCATCGGCTTTCCGTGCCTGATGCCTTGATTGCTGCAACAGTTCTTTATTATGATTTCGACCTCTATACTTTGAACTTAAAAGACTTTAAATTTATTCCCGGATTAAAACTTTATAAATAATTTTTTGTGAGTCATAAAAGAACCTTAGTTACAGCAGCTTTGCCTTATGCCAATGGACCCGTTCACATAGGTCACTTGGCGGGCTGTTATTTGCCTGCTGATATTTTTGTGCGTTATCAAAAGCTGAAAGGCGAAGACGTGCTGTTCATTTGCGGAAGCGATGAACACGGAGTTCCTATTACAATCAAAGCTCGTAATGAAGGCATCACACCTCAGCAGGTTGTAGATAAATATCATGCTTTGATGCGCGATGCTTTTGCAGAATTTGGAATTAAGTTCGATCACTACTCGCGCACATCAGCTCCTTTGCATCATCAAACTGCTTCCGATTTTTTTAAAACTCTTTATGATAAAGGAGTTTTTATTGAAGAGGTTACGCAGCAATATTATGATGAGGAGGTAAAAAAATTTTTGGCCGACCGTTACATAGTTGGAACGTGTCCCAGATGCGGTTATGAAAATGCTTATGGCGATCAATGCGAGAATTGCGGCTCATCTTTAAATGCAACTGATTTGATAAATCCGAAATCAAAATTAAGCGGAACACCACCAGTGCTTCGAGCAACTAAGAATTGGTTTTTACCATTGGATAAATATCAACAGCAATTGATTGATTGGATTGGCCCACATAAAGAGGATTGGAAATCGAATGTATATGGTCAATGTTTTTCTTGGTTGAATCAAGGTTTGCAGCCGCGGGCAATGACACGTGATTTGGATTGGGGAATAAAAGTTCCCTTGCCCGATACTGAAGGAAAAGTTTTATACGTGTGGTTTGATGCACCGATTGGATATATTTCTGCAACTAAGGAGTATTTTGAATTGAGTGGCAGTGGCAGTGGTAGTGGTAGTAGTGAAACAACAAACTGGGAAGATTATTGGCAAAGCAAAGATTCGCGACTGATTCATTTTATTGGTAAAGACAATATCGTTTTTCATTGCTTGATTTTTCCTGCAATGTTGATGGCGCATGGCGATTATATTTTGCCTGAGAATGTTCCTGCCAATGAATTTTTAAATCTTGAAGGAGATAAAATTTCTACCTCGCGTAATTGGGCAGTGTGGCTGCATGAGTATTTGCAAGACTTCCCAAACAAACAAGATGAGTTGCGTTATGTGCTCACTTCCATCACACCCGAAACAAAAGATTCAGACTTTAGCTGGAAAGATTATCAATCGCGTGTGAACAATGAACTGGTTGCAATTTTTGGAAATTTTGTGAATCGAACGTTAGTGCTTACGCAAAAATATTTTGAAGGTAAAGTTCCGCAATATGCCACGTTACATGATATTGACAACGATGTAATCAAAGCAATTCAATATGCTAAGAAAGCAATCGGTGAAAATATTGAGCATTATAAATTTCGTGATGCGTTGATTGATTTGATGAACCTTGCGCGTGTCGGAAATAAATATTTAGCTGATACAGAACCATGGAAGGTTTTCAAAACCGATGCTGAACGTGTAGCAACAATTCTATATATATCACTTGAAGTAACCGCATATCTTGGTGCATTAGCAGAACCTTTTCTTCCCCATGCATCAGAGCAAATTTTTTCAATGCTTAATTTGAATCATCTCAATTGGGCAACAGAATTAAGCGGTCAGGTTTTAAAACCAAATCATCAATTAGGTGAAGCAAAATTGCTGTTTGAAAAAGTGGAAGATGGTGTGATTGAAAAACAAATTGAAAAACTGCAGGCAACGAAAATAAGTGGTAGTGGTAGTGGTAGTGGCAGCAGCACTCCTTCGACTTCGCTCAGCATGACCCTCGCTGAAACTACGATTGATGATTTTCAGAAAATGGACTTACGTGTTGCAACTATTCTTGAAGCGGAGCGCGTTCCTAAAACTGATAAATTATTGAAGTTGAAATTGGATACGGGTATTGATCAGCGAACTGTTGTTAGCGGAATAGCTGCACATTATGCTCCGGAAAATATAATCGGACAACAAGTGGTGTTGCTTGCCAATCTTGCTCCCCGAAAGATTAAAGGCATTGAATCAAAAGGCATGATACTGATGGCTGAAGATGAAAACGGAGCCTTGAAATTTGTTACCCCTTCGCAGGCTGTCGCTAACGGAAGCAAGATTTCGTAGCTCCGGGCAATGTCATTCAGGAGGAAACTTTTTTATGCTTATCACAAATTATTGTTTGAAAACGTTTTGGGTTTACATTCAAATCCTACTTCACTTTAAAAGGTTTCCTCCTGAATGACAACAGACACAGAACGTTTTATACAATCCAGCCTATTGCATTTCATAAGTTGCACTTTTTATTTAATAATGCACTTTCTAAAGTGCATTTATTGTTTATATTTGCACTTTAAATAATGCAATTATGCTCGACAAATTATATCAGAACTCCGCTAAAATCATCAATGAAGTTGAACTTTCGTTCAAGCGGTATTTGTTTGATGAGATAGATTGGACTAACAGGCTTATAGGTATTAAAGGCGCGAGGGGAACAGGAAAAACAACTTTGATGTTGCAGTTTCTCAAAGAAAATAAGCTAAGTGCCGATAAGGCATTATATGTTAGTCTTGACCATTTGTACTTCACTGTAAATAAACTAACTGATTTGATTGAACACTTTGTGCAGCATGATGGCGAATATTTGTTTTTGGATGAAGTGCACAAGTACAATACATGGAGCCAGGAAATAAAAATGGCTTACGACTCCTACAAAAATCTTAAAATAGTTTTTACAAGCTCCTCTATTCTTCAACTCAACAAGTCACATGCTGATTTAAGCAGAAGGGCTGTGTTTTATAATCTCGCAGGCTTGTCATTGAGGGAATATCTTGAATTGGCACACAATATAAAATTGCCTTTACTTGAGTTGGAAGATATTCTAACCGACCACATAACGATTGCATTAGACTTCCAGCAAAAGTTTAAGCCTGTAAAAATTTTTAACGAATATTTGAAGTATGGATACTATCCCTTCTTCAAAGAAAATGAAGCTACTTATTTGCAACGGTTAGAAACTGTTGTGAATCTTATTATTGATGTTGATTTGCCTTACATCGAAAAAATTGATCACAGTTCAATATTAAAATTTAAAAAGCTGCTTTACATTATTGCAACCAATGTGCCTTTCAAGCTCAATGCACAAAAGTTAAGCGACCGCACTTCTATTCACAGGAATAACATCTGGAAATTTGTTGATCAACTCAACAAAGCGCAATTATTAAAGTCAGTTACAGCAGGTCATTTCGGATTGAATAACATTGGCAGACCTGATAAACTTTATTTAGATAATACCAATCTTATGTTTGCTCTTGCTGAAGAATTTGCTGATGTGGGAACATTGCGGGAAACTTTTTTTGCCAATCAATTATCAAAAATGCATCAATTATCAAGTACAGATAAAGGTGATTTTAAAGTTGACAAAAATTATATTTTTGAAATTGGCGGTAAAAATAAAACCAATTACCAGGTTGCAAATATCAAGAACGCTTACATAGCAGCCGATGATATTGAAACGGGCGTACTGAATAAAATTCCGCTGTGGTTGTTTGGGTTTTTGTATTAACTCAAATAAATCTGTTGAGTTCAGGTAAAAATTTACTTTTGCGCGCAGTAACCGGTCCCGTAGTTCAATGGATAGAATAGAAGTTTCCTAAACTTTTGATGGAGGTTCGATTCCTCTCGGGACTACTTTTTTAAAGGCGCTAAACTATTAAGCGCCTTTATTGTTTTACCTTTGAGAAAATGGAAATTGGATTAAAAATACTGCTTGTTGTAATTACTTTCATATTAATGGAATTTGTAACATGGCTTACGCATAAATACGTCATGCATGGATTCCTTTGGTATTTGCACAAAGACCACCATCAGCCACTTTATGGATTATTTGAAAAAAATGATGCCTTCTTTTTGATTTTTGCAATACCAAGTTTCCTGCTTATGTTATTTGGTTCAAATGCCGGTTTCGATTATCGCTTTTGTATTGGTCTTGGTGTGATGTTTTATGGCTTTGCTTATTTTTTTGTTCACGATATTTTTATCCATCAGCGATTTAAATTGTTTCGTAACATAAATAGTTTTTATTTTAAAGGTCTTCGCAAAGCGCATAAAGTGCATCATAAACATTTAGGCAAAGAAGAAGGTGAATGTTTCGGAATGTTATTAGTTCCATTCAGATATTATAGCGAAGCAGCAAAGAGTAAAAGTTTGTTTGATGCATGAGCCAAAAGTACTAACAACCTGAAATGCACTGGTTCTATTCTTCTCTTCTTTTATTCAGCATATTATTCCCGCTTGCATTTACATGGGACAAGCGAATGAATTTTTATAAAAAATGGAAGTACATTTTTCCTGGTTTAATTATTGTAGCTGTATTTTTTATTGTATGGGATTTTTGGTTTACTGCAATTGGTGTATGGAAATTTAATCCGAAATACGTTTTAAGAATTTATGTTTACAACCTACCTATAGAGGAATGGTTATTTTTTATTTTAATTCCATACTCATGCATGTTTATTCATGAATCGTTGAAATATTTTTATCCAAAAACCTGGTTTGATAATAAAGGAAAACCAATGGCGCTGCTTCTTGTTTTCGGATTATTAATTACCGCTGCGTTTTATTACAATCATCTTTATACATCGGTAACCTTTGTGTTGCTCGCTGTTTTCTTATTACTGAATGTTTATGTTTTCAAAAGCGAATTTTTTCTCGGAAGATTTTTCCTTACTTACATAGTAAGTAATGCAGGGTTTTTAATTGTGAACGGATTTCTTACCGCAATGCCGGTTTTGATTTATAATGATGCCGAAAATCTTGGAGTAAGAATTGGAACTATTCCGTTAGAAGATTTTTTTTATTCGATGCTGATGCTGCTGATGAATGTTACGATTTATGAGCATAGTACGCGCACTACTCCCGCAGCATCCTGAACGTTATCACTCCAAGAAAAACAATTATCAAACCAACCACCACCCAGATAAATTTCTTATCGGTGAAAAATGTATACGGCTCTTTTGGCGGAGTTTGCTGAGGTTGTTTGTTTTTTTTAACAGCTTGAGTTTTAATTATACGAACATCAGCAGGAATTATATTTTGAAAATATTTTAAATCATAAGTTGGTTTAGCTATTGAATCATTCCCAAACCTAAATGTATATGATTTTGATTTTTCAAGATAAGCCAAGGCATAACGATTATATTGAAAACATTTAATGGAAGAAATTTTTAATGGCGGATTGTCTTCATTGTGGATACAAAGCACAAACTCATCAACCATATATGGGAGCCTAATCTTATTTTGTTTTGCAGAGTTTATTACTGATGCATCAATCCATACCCGTTCAGAGGGGCGGCCTTTATTTATTGAAACAGCGTATTCATCAACGCTACGTAAAAAGTACTTTGGTGACGCAACATTTATAATGATGAAATCAATAATAGAACTACCGTAAATAGGAATATGTACCCACGTGGTTTTTGTTTTTATGCTATCAACATCTATAATGTTAGGAGGGGATATTTCTGTGAATGGGGCTGAATTTGTTATGCTCTCATTATAACCCGCACTTAATATATTCAGCGGTTTACTGTTTTTATCATTAATTTCTATACGATAATACTCGTAATTGCTTAATGGAAAATCTATCAGTTTAATTTCCGAAACATCGCTTGTATTATTAATTGAATTAAACTCTGCATATTCTTTTACAACATACCAATGTAATCTATCATCACTGCCGGATAATTTTATCTGCTTATCCACTTCAGCATTTTTAATCTGCAAACTGATATTATCAATCTTTGATTTGCTTTTATTGCGAAGTGTGATAATTGTTACACTGTCTTTAAGCAACTTGTTTTCTATAATTTCATATTCAATAAACTTTCGATTTGTTTTAGGTATTTCATCAATAGCAAAATCATAAGGTGTTTCTTTTTCTTCATTATCAAACAATCTTAAATCAATAAAACCTTCCTTCAACTTTGAATTAATTTCCGGAGCTAAATAGATTTTATAAAACCCGCTTGAATCAACTACATCTACCTTCGCTTCATATCGAAATGATTGTGCATCAATAAAGTCACAACTTATTATCAGAAGAAAAAACAAAAACACCTTTTTCATCATAACTCATTTTCCTGTTGTGGTGATGTATGGCTATCCGCTACTTTCTTCTCATCATCCAAAATTAACTTCTTTAAACGTTGATACATGAATGAAACTATTAATAACAAAACACCTAAAGCAATAAAGGCTACAATTTTCCCACCTTCCGAAACATCCCTTATATCATAAATAAATAATTTCAGAATAGTGATTGCAAAAAGTGTGAGCGACATAATTCGCAACGAACGGTTTTTATTTTTCATGCCGAGTTGCATTAACACAAAAGAAAACATTCCCCATAAAACAGGATAACCAATTTTGTGATTTTGAATAATGATATGATTGATATCGCTTCCGCTTGAAAATGAAATAACGGTTATAATATGGTCGAGTTCGGCACTTGCAATAAATACAAATAGGAAGGTAGTAATCCATTGAATGCCGTTGCTAATGTTTGGAATAAATTTTTCAGTCAGTATTTTCCATTGCATTACGAGGTAAATCAAAACAATAGTTAAACAAAAATGGAAGTAAAAGAAAAATGCTTCGCTTGAATCAAGTGTCAAATAATCATTTCGTACTTCAATAATTGAATTATTGAAAAAGAAAATATATGATACAACACAAATGGAAGCAAGGGCAATTTTTACATTTAACAAAAGATGGTTTTCGTTTTTCTTAGTCAACCAAATTAAAGCTGCAACAAATTTGAAATTGTAAAAGGCAAGCACAATGTTTCTGCATTGATAAAATTCAACATACTCGCGCAACTGATAATCTAATTCCAATCCTAATGTTGCATAAAGCATTGCAACCATTAAAACCTGTAAGATGTTTTTATACCAATCCACTTTAAAACCGGAATCAATAAAATAGTTTTCCGTTTCATTCTTCAATAATCTCCATACCAAATAAACTGCTGCAAGAGATGCAGCACTTGTTATAAATGCTTTGTTAACCAGGATGGCAAGTTTGTGAATATGGTCGTGATACAACTGCGACCAGTCCATAAACAAACTAAACAGCATCAATCCTAAAACAATTACTGAAGCTATTTTCATCAGTTTTATTTGTGATTTCTGCGAAAGCCACAAAAGCAAAACTGCTTCGGCACTCCAGAACATGGTGATGTAATTTCCTTCTAACTGAACAGGCGCTGCAAGTGATAAAAACGTAAGCACCATACCTATAAGTAAGAAAACAAGATTGCGGTCAACTGTTTGTTTTTTATAAAGTGTAAATGCAAATGCAAAATTAAATACACCAAGCAATGCAGTAAACAATCCCTGATACATTCCATTATTGATGCAATGCAAAATGCCCATACCTGCTGCATAATACAATGCTGTATTGCTGAGCAATATTGTAAACTCAAGCGGCTTGAATTTTTCCTGCTTGCGGATGTTGTATAAAATATTCATCAAAAAGAAAGTGATGTAAAATAAAGTTGCGAAAAATAACGCACCAGTGTATGGAGCATTGGGCATGTTCAAACATTTATTCGTTAACCATGAACCAAAAAGAATTATGGTGAATACATAACAAACAATATTTATAAGATTCCATTTTTTGCGAAACGCCAACACTAACATTCCAACATTTAAAATCATCAGATACGTGAACAGCACTTTATAATTCCCTTCGCCCGTGCTTACCATAAATGGTGTGGCAAAGCCACCAATAATTGCAAGCACTGCGAGTTCCATTCTGTCATAAGCAATGGAGAGCAGCACGGCAAATGCAGTAATAACAACCATTACGGCAAAGCCCGCAGTTTGCGAAAACAAATGATATTGCTGGAATGCAATCGTAATAGTGAAATACAAAACAGCCAAACCTCCACCAATCAGCACCGATGAAAATGCTTTGTACGATTTACGCATACGGTGTGCGATACCGATTAAAATTCCACCGGCAAACAAACCGATGCAGGTACGTCCTATTTCATTAATCCAGTTTTGGTCTATTGCATACTTCACAAAAAATGCAATGCCGAGCACCAATATTGCAATACCGATTTTATTGATGAGGTTTTCACCAATAAATTTTTCCATATCAGGATGCTGTTCAAAAAAACTTTTTGATTTAGGCCGTTTCTCTTGTTGCGGTTGCCAGGGTTTGGACGATTGCGGTGCATCAATATGAAGTGCGGTTTCTAACTCGTCTAACTTTTCGCTCAGCGAAATTTTTTCCTCTTCTTTTTTCTTTTCATCAGGAACCTTTGTTTCAAAAACTCCTAACTCTTCTGATAAAATAATCGGTCGAGCATCGGTACCCTTTTCCTCTTCCTTTTCTTCTGGTTTTGCAATGGGTGGTGGGGTTACAATAACCGTTGGCTGTGTTACAGGTGGAGGTGTTACTTTAACTTCAGGCTGAGGTTCAGGCTTTGCAATTGGCTCTTTAAATTCCTGTTCCTTTACAGCAGGTTTTTCTTCTCTGATGCGTTTTAATTCTCGCTTTAACTCTTCAAGTTGTTGTGATATTTTAAAGAAGCTTGATTGCATTTCATTTTTCAGCCACCTCATCAAACCGAAAACAACAGCAACGACAAAAAATTCCCACATAGTTCTAAGTGTTTAAAATTGATGTTTGAAAAGTGCGAAGAAAAATCGGATTAAAACAAAATTGACAGATTGCTAATCTGTCCTACATTTGCTCCGCAAAAAAATTCTGGCTCCGTAGTACAGCGGATAGTATTCAAGTTTCCGAAACTTGAGATGTAGGTTCGATTCCTACCGGGGCTACTTTCAACCAACCAAATTTTTCAACTCATCCAATTGATTGCGCGAACCCATTGCTATAATACGCTCATTTGTTTTCACTTCATATTCCGTTGCGGGGTTAAGTTTATATTCTCCGTTTAAGGTTTTTACACCTAATATTGTAGCTCCGGTTTTATTCTTCGTATCAATTTCTTTTAATGTAAATGGTTTTCCTGCCATCAATTCTGAAATTTGAAAATCATTGCTCATGGTAGTGCTAAGCACATCAATAAACTCTTTCACATCAGGACTTAATATCAAAGCTGCCATGTGAGCACCGCCAATTTTATCAGGCATTATCACATTATTGGCACCCGCACGTTTCAATTTATTTACTGAAGTATCGTTTGAAGCACGACTTATAATTATTAAATCAGGATTTAAATCGCGCGCTGTGAGCACTACAAATAGATTGTCGGCATCTTCAGGTAAAGTTGTTATTAATGCTTTTGCATTTTTTATTCCTGCTTCAATGAGCACTTCATCGCGCGTAGCATCAGCTTCAAAAAAATAATTCAATTCTCCTGCTAATTCATACACCCCTTTTATGTGGCGTTCTATAACCACAAATTCTATATTGTTTTTTACAAAAGTTTTGGCAGCCTCAAGGCCATTTCTTCCCAGGCCGCAAATGATAGTGTGTCCTTGCAATTCGTGTACTGTTTTTTTCATTTTAATTCTTTTATAAACTTTATTAAATTCTCCATCCAAAAAGAAACGCGAAACTACTGTTATGAAATAGGTGAAAATGGTCAGGTTGGTCATGATTAAAAATATGATAAAGATTTTCTCTTCGTTAGTTGCCGGGTCGTGCTCTTTGAGGAAACCATAACCTACCGCTGCAAGTGTAATTACAGTCATGTAACAGGCATCAAGAAATTTATAATCAAATAAAAAATGAAAGCCTAATATGCCGCAACAAAGCGTCATACCAAAAAGTAAAAATGAAAGATAGATTTTATAAAAGGGATTATTGCGATTGAGGTGATATTTCATATCAGGGTGTTGAGTTGCAAAACGGAAAATGGGAATTTATTTTCAATTAACAAGCTGATTAGTTTAAATGAGGGTATGACAAATTGAATTAAGCAGATAGCATTTATCCTTTTAATTACATCAAGTCCATCCCAATATCCTTGCGATAATTCATCCGATCAAACTTTATTCGCGCAATGTTTTCATAGCTTTTATCACGCGCCTCAGCAATTGAATTTCCAAAAGAAGTAACTGCAATTACTCTTCCGCCATTGGTAATAACGTTTGAAGCTTCTTTATTTTGATTATTGCCAACTGCTGTCTGAAAACTACTACTACCGCTACTACTGCCACTCAAGGTTCCCGCATGAAAAACCAAATTTCCTTCAACCTCCTCCAAACCGGTTATCAATTTTCCTTTTTCATAATCGCGCGGATAGCCGCCACTTACCAGCATTACAGTAACTGCTGTGCGCTCATCAATTTCTAATATTATGGTATTTAGTTTTTGGTTGGCTGTTGCGATAAACAGTTCTAACAAATCATTTTTAATTCTTGGCAGCACCGCTTCTGTTTCGGGATCGCCCATGCGAACATTATATTCTACAACATTTGGTTCACCATTTTCATTCATTAATCCGATAAAAATAAATCCCTGGTAAGTGATGTTTTCTTTTTTCAACCCTTCAATAGTTGGTATGATAATTTGTTGTTCAACTTTATTTATAAAAGCATCATCACAAAAAGGCACCGGACTTACAGCACCCATGCCGCCTGTGTTCAAGCCGGTATCACCATCTCCAATACGTTTATAATCTTTTGCAGCAGGAAGTATTTTATAACTCACTCCATCAGTCAACACAAAAACAGAACATTCAATTCCTTTTAAAAATTCTTCAATCACTACTGTTGCACTTGCCTTGCCGAATTTATTTTCTTCAATCATGGCGTGCAACTCTCGTTTTGCTTCTTCAACATCGTTCAAAATCAATACGCCCTTACCCGCTGCTAATCCATCAGCTTTTAAAACATAAGGCTCTTTGAGTGAATCTAAAAATTTAAACCCTTCTTCTAAATTTTCTTTTGTAAAACTTTGATAACGCGCAGTTGGAATTTTATGACGCATCATAAATTGTTTTGAAAAATCTTTGCTGCCTTCTAATTGTGCTCCTGATTTACTGGGTCCGATAACAGGAATTTTTTTCAGTGATTCATTATTTTGAAAGTAGTCAAAAATGCCTGCCACCAAAGGGTCCTCTGGACCAACCACAACCATTTGAATTTTATTTTCGAGAACAAATTTTTCTATTGCACCAAAATCATTTGCAGACATATTCACATTTGTTCCGCACTGTGATGTGCCTGCATTACCCGGTGCAATAAAAAGTTGGGTGAGCAATTTGCTTTGCGAAAGTTTCCATGCAAAAGCATGCTCGCGTCCGCCTGAACCTAAAAGTAAAACATTCATGGATTGTGATTTTTAAGAGGCGCAAAAATAGTTTAACAATGCAGTAATGAAAATGGTGATGTGCTCCCGAGTATTGTCATCCTGAGCAAAGCGAAGGAACTCTCTCTAAAGAGGGCAAGTTCTTCATTTGAAGAAAGATGTTTCGCTTCACTCAACAGGACAGTGCTATTCGGTCTTGCTCTCACATAACAGTTCTTACTTGTACTCCTTCGCCAGCTTATACAAATTCAAATCCGCTTTTGATTCTTTTATCTGCTTGTAAAGTTCATCCAAAGTAACATCACGCATGCGCATATTTTGAATGATGCGATACAAATGTTCGGCAAGTAGCTGCTGTTTTTTATTTACATCAACATGTTGCTGATGTTCATCAATGTTTTTTAGCAACATTGTAATTCCTTCTTTAAGAATTGCTTTGGTTTTTATTACCGGAATGTTCCATGCTTGAGCGGTGCGTTCATGCAATGCAAGTGAAATGTTTTTTACCAATATATCTGCACCATCTCTATCACTTTTATTAACAACAAAAATATCGGCTATCTCTACGATTCCGCTTTTTATCATCTGCACATCATCACCGCTTTCGGGAACTAACACCACAACAGTTGTATCAGCAAGTGATGCAACTTCAACCTCGCTTTGCCCAACTCCAACTGTTTCAATAATGATGTAATCAAATTGCGCTGCGCGAATTACATCAATCACTTCAAAAGCTTTTGCACTTAAACCGCCTAAAGCACCACGCGTAGCAAGCGAACGGATAAACACTTGCGGGTTATTGAAGTGGTCGTACATGCGCAACCTATCTCCTAACAGTGAACCATGATTAAAAGGACTTGTCGGGTCAACTGCAACTACGGCAACTTTCTTATCGGCCAACTCATGCAGCATTGCATTAATGAGGGAACTTTTTCCTGCTCCGGGCGGACCTGTGATGCCAACAATTTTTGTAGGATAATCGAAAGTGAGATTGAAAAGTAAATCTTCAAAACCTTCCATTTCATTTTCAACCACGGTTATAGCACGTGCTAATGCACGTACATCGCCTTTCTGAAAAAGTTTAATTAATGAAAGATAGTTTGCCATTCGTTTGTTTAAAGAGCGGTAAACCTAAAAAAGTTTAGAGTGAAAAACGAAAAGTAAACAATCAAGTCTGCAAATCTTTTACTCCGAATCATTTTGTTTGTTCGGGATGGTATCCCGAGTTACGTTTCACTTCTTTACAAACTTCCTCACGTACAATTTATCTTTATTATCAATTAGCCAGACAGTATATAAGCCACTGCGGTAGTAACTTGTATTAATAATAATTTGGTCAAAAGACAATTTTACAGATTTGTCAACCGGAAGTTCTCTGCCCAGTTCATCAAAAATCCGAATCATCTCAAATTTATTCGGAGCAAAATCATAGGTGATTTTTATAAACGTATCAGCGGGATTAGGAGATAATCTTACCTCTTTTGTTTCGGCAAGATTTTCAATTATCGTTCCAATTGCGTTGGAGAAAAGCCACCGGTAACCTGTTCCAAATTCAAGACGCCAAAAACTTTCACTGTGCGAACCGTAAGTGCGAACCACACTTTGGATTTGGTTTGCAAACATTCCGGCACTTACCAATGAGTCTTGCATGCGATTCATGTTATATACCACACTTGCACCTTCATTCTGACTACAAACCTGGTAAATACGCATGGGTTGCGTTACACCTTGATTTAAAATGTATGTATAAATACTATCGTCAAACCAATAAGCAGGAGAGAATGAACCAATCTTACTAAACACATTCTGATATTTAATTCCTGCATACAATGCAATGTAAGCACCTACTGAGCTTCCGGCAATCGCTGTGTTCAATCTGTCTGGCTTGGTTCTGAAATTGCTGTCAATGGCAGGTTTCAACGTGTTTACTAAAAAGTCAACATATAAATCACCTTGCCCGCCACCATAACTCGGATTGTTATAAGGACAGTATTCATCCAAACGATATTGCCCTCCATTATCAATTGCAACCACTATTGCACCCGAGTCGCCATTCATCTGCATAATGCTAAGAGAGTCATCCACATTCCACTCGCCTGCAAAAGATGTAGCAGCGTCAAAAACATTTTGCCCATCGTGCATATATACTACAGGATACGTTTTCGTTGTTGTGAAATAATCATTTGGGAGATAAATCCAAACTCTGCGTAAGCGATTGAGCTGCGGCATTGCAAATTCAGATTTTAAAACAAAAACATTCTGAGTTGCAGTGTGAGTTGCCGGAGGATAGTCGCTCCACTTTGCAATTGAAAGATGAACAGTATCTAACCCACCTGTAAACGTATAGGTGCGGTTGGGCAATTGCCCACCATTATTTAAGGTTTCATTATTAGCCCACACTCCGCGAGTAAGCTTATATTCAATCAATCCTGTTCCATTGATATTAATACTATAAGTTCCGTTAGTGTTTTTTGTGAGTTTATAATTTACATCACCGGGATTCCAGTTATTGAATGTCCCGGCAACATAAACATCATCCCAAAGTGGAGTAAAGAAACGGGGAACAGAATCAATGATGAGCGTAAGCTGTGCAAAACAGTTATTGAAAAGTAAAAAGGTAAATATGCTGGCCGTAAAAATTTTTTTTATCATAAGTTTAAATTATTTAAGTCTTTTTTTCCAAACACGGGAGTGTCTTTTTTGATGAATTATTCCACCAATGAGTATTGTATCAGGCAAAATTTTGAAAAAGATGTTATAAGGAAATGTTTATAAAACATGCGTTTTAATCAAAGATGCTTTAACTTCTTTCCAGGGTTTTCCACCCTGTGAATTCTTCAAATAATTTTCGAACCTGTCTTCAAGCATTTGTAATTCTTCTTTGCTTAAATCGTCTTCATTACTCTCGTCAAACTCAACTCCTCTTACAAAGTTTAACTGCTGTAACATTTTGAAAAGCATTTCTGCATTTTCATGGTCTTCAACTGTAAGTGTTATTCTTCTCATCTTTCAAAGATATATTTGCAAAAATACACTTTCAAATGAACACTGCATTTTTTAAAATCAAGTTACAGTTAAGCTAATAAGACAGAAAATATTGTTAAACACACTTTATCTATGCGTCTTACGTTTTCACATTTACATTGTTAGTTACTTTATGTTGATGCCTAAAGTATGCAGGCACAGTTAAAATACTTTCGCAGAAGTTTTCGGGCAACGGATTAAGGGTATGAAATTCAAAATTCAAAATTCAAAATTCAAAATTCAAAATTTATTTTGGGTAATGCTGTTGCTTTTCCTTTTCATACAACCCGTTTACGCTCAAACCAAAACCAATAAAAAAGACCTCGAAAAAAAGAAAGAGCAATTACTCAAAGAGATTGACGAAACCAATCGTATGTTAAAGCTCAATGAAAAAAACAAAACCGCCACCAAGTCACAGTTAGCAGCGCTTGCAAAAAAATTAAAAGCACGCCAGGAACTCATTAACACCATTAATGAACAGTTGAGTGAATTGAGTGGGGCAATAGTGGAAACAGGCAACCAGATTGTTTCGCTGCAAAGTAAAATGGACCAGTTGAAAAAAGATTATGCCGCAATGATTCGCTATGCTTACAAAAATCAAAACAGTTATCAGCGGATGATGTTTGTCTTTTCCAGTGATGATTTTAACCAGGCATTTAAACGTGTAAAATATTTACAGCAGTATAGTGCTTACCGCAAAAAACAAGCTGAGGAGATTGAAAACACACAGAAGGATTTGGGTGTAAAGAAAAATGAACTCGAGCAGCAAAAGCAAGAGAAAACCGTTTTAAAAGTTGGCGAAGAGAAGGAGAAAAAGAATCTCGCCCAGGAAAAAATTCAACAGGAACAGTTCATGAAAAATCTTACTGTTCAGGAGCAAACTTTGCGCAAACAATTAGCTGAAAAGCAGGCACAGAAGAAAAAATTAGAAGCTGCAATTGAAGCTGCAATCAAAAAAGAAATTGAAGCCGCCAAGAAAAAAGCAACAGCGGCAGGCAAGAAAAATGTGACCAAGGAAAATGCTATTGCAATGACGCTTACTCCCGAAGCTCAAAAATTATCAAGCAACTTTGCAGGCAATCGCGGTTCGTTGCCGTGGCCGGTAGAACAAGGCAACATCTCTGAATATTTTGGCGAACATGCACACCCTACATTAAAAGGAGTGACAATTAAGAATGATGGGATTGACATTACTACAAATCGCGGTGCATCGGCACGTTCAATTTTCCAGGGTGAAGTAACCGCTGTTATTGGCTTGCCTGGAAGTGGCTCTGCAGTAATTGTTCGTCATGGTGAATATTTGAGCGTGTATTCCAATCTTGAAACAGTCGCTGTAAAAAAAGGTGATAACGTTACAACCAAACAAAAAATAGGCACTGTAGGCAACGATAGCGAAACCGGCAAAGGATTAATGAACCTGCAGATATGGAAAGGATTTGACAAGCTAAATCCACAGATTTGGGTGGCGAGGAAATAGGTATTGGGTAGTCTTGCTTTTGGTTTGTGTTTTTTTCACCAACCAGCACCAGCACTCTCAGTGGTTGGTGAAAAAAAACAACCACACGTCAATATTGGGTAATTCGTCATTGCGAGGAACGAAGCAATCTCCCGGATGCTTACTACTGTTTACAGATTGCTTCGTTCCTCGCAATGATGAAAAAGAAACCACAAACTGATTTTCCTATCTTTGCGCCCTAATAAATGAATAATGAGCGACCAGATAAAGCATGAGTGTGGTGTGGCACTTATCCGACTATTAAAGCCTCTCAGCTATTATTACGAGAAATACGGAACTCCTTTTTACGGTATCAATAAGCTGTATCTGCTTATGGAAAAGCAGCATAACCGAGGTCAGGATGGTGCAGGAGTTGTAACCGTTAAGTTTGATACCGAACCGGGCGGTAATTACATGCACCGTCAGCGAAGTGTTCAAAAGCAAGCCATACTCGATATTTTTGAAAAGATAAATGCTCCGATGGTGGAGCTGCAAAAAACAAATCCAGAAAAACTTACTAACGTTGATTGGCTAAAGGAGAATGTTCCTTTTGTTGCTGAACTGCTGCTCGGGCATTTGCGTTACGGCACTTTCGGCAAAAATGCCATTGACAGTTGCCATCCTTTTATACGTCAAAACAATTGGAAAAGCCGCACCCTTGCCATTGCCGGCAATTTTAATATGACTAACGTGGACGAGCTACTCAAGCAGTTGATTGACCTTGGCCAGCATCCACGAGAGAAAGCTGATACAGTTACTGTATTAGAAAACATCGGGCATTTTTTGGATGAAGAAGTGGAGTTGAATTTTAAAAAGTTAAAACAAGAAGAATTTAATAACTACGAAATTTCAGAACAGATTGCCGAACACTTAGACGTACAACGTGTATTAAAACGCGCATCAAAAAGCTGGGATGGCGGATATGTAATTTGTGGCTTGGTTGGTCATGGTGATGCTTTCGTTTTGCGCGACCCAAGTGGCATTCGTCCTGCTTATTATTATGCCGATGAGGAAATAGTAGTTGTTGCAAGCGAGCGTCCTGCTATGCAAACTGCATTCAACATAAAAGTTGAAAACATAAAAGAAATTACTCCGGGTTGCGCTTTGGTGATAAAGAAAAATGGCGCATGGTCAGTTCAAAAAGTGCGTGAACCTTTAGAGAAAAAATCATGTTCGTTTGAACGCATTTATTTTTCGCGCGGCAGCGATGAAGATATTTACAAAGAGCGCAAAGAACTTGGAAGACGGATTGTGCCTTCGGTTTTGCAGGCTGTAAATTTTGATTTGAAAAACACCGTTTTCTCATTCATCCCCAACACAGCAGAAACTGCTTTTTATGGAATGATAAAAGGTGTTGAAGAATATATCAATCAAGCGAAGGTTCGCAAAATTTTAGCGGGCGGAAAAAATCTTACTCCTGATTCATTGACAGAAATTGTGAATGTGCGCCCGCGAGTAGAAAAGATTGCAATTAAAGATGCCAAGCTGAGAACCTTTATTACTGATGATGCTGCACGGGATGATTTAGTTGCTCACGTATATGATGTAACTTATGGCACAATAAAAAGAGGGGTTGATAATCTTGTGATTATTGATGACTCCATTGTGCGCGGAACAACTTTGAAAAGGTCAATCCTTCGTATCTTAGACAGGTTAGGACCAAAGAAAATTGTAATTGTTTCATCTGCCCCGCAATTACGCTATCCTGATTGTTACGGAATTGACATGGCTAAGCTTGGCGATTTTGTTGCCTTCAATGCTGCAATCGAATTGCTTGAGGAAACCAATATGGAGCATGTGATTGATGAAGTCTATCACAAATGCAAAGAGCAATTGTTGTTGCCGAAAGAAAAAATTGTGAATTGTGTTCAGCAAATTTATGAGCCGTTTACTGATGAACAGCTTTCAAAAAAAATCACGCAATTGCTTACTCCAAAAGATATGCATTGCGAAGTTGAAATCATTTATCAAAGCGTTGAAGATTTGCATAAGGCATGTCCGCATCACAGTGGCGATTGGTATTTCACAGGCAATTTCCCTACGCCCGGTGGCATGAAAGTAAGTTGCCGCGCATTCGTTAATTACGTGGAAGGTAAAAACGAACGCGCTTATTAATTCATTTCTGATTCTCAATGTATGTCGTCAATACAGTTCTTTAACCAGGAAACAAATTACCTCCTGAAAAATAAAAACCCCCTTCGCAATTGGCTTTTAAAGGTTGCAAAAGCAGAAGGTCGTGCGATTGATGAACTGAATTATATTTTTTGTAATGATGCTTTTTTATATCAAATGAATGTCATTTATCTCAACCACCATTCGTTAACCGATGTGATTACTTTCGATAATTCAATGGCTCGGGAAAAAATAACGGGTGATATTTTTATCAGCATTGAACGTGTTAAAGAAAATGCAAAGACCTATAACGTAACTGTTAAAAATGAACTTGAACGTGTAATGGTTCACGGACTTTTACATCTTTGCGGCTACAAGGACAAAACTCCTAAAGAAAAAAAGTTGATGACTGAGAAAGAAAATTTTTACTTGAAGAGAATTGAGTCACGAAAAAAGGAATAAGGCAGTAAGTTAATTAAGCGAACTGAAGATTCGCTGTTACATTGATTGCGTCAACAAAATACTTACAAAGGATATCGCTATTACTAATTTCCAAATACCCAACATGTTACAACAACAATTACTGAAACTCGCACACTTCAATCTCTGGGCGAACACAAAGCTGATGGAGTGGATAATAAAAGCCGGAGAAGAAAAAGCTGATATTGTTTGCCAAAGCAGTTTCCCCACTATCCGTAAAACACTGTATCATATTTATGATGCTGAATGGGTATGGATGCTCAGGTTAAATCACGAGCAATTAAAGGACTGGCCACCGAGTAAGGATTTTCAATTTTCATTAGAGGAGTTTTCGAAGGTCTTCTATGCTCAATCACAAGTATTGATTAATTATGTGAAAGCAGATGATGAAAATAAAATTGGTGAGATGTTGGATTATAGAAATGTGAAGGGAGAACCTTTTCAATCTCGCATTGCTGATATTATTAATCATGTGGTTAATCATGGAACTTATCACCGTGGACAACTAATCACCATGCTTCGCACCGTTGGTTTTACAGAAGTAAGTTCTACAGATTATATTTCCTTTTGCAGGATTTGAACTTCATTCAACCCATTTTTTATTACCATAATTTGCAGTAGGTTTGTTAACGCTCATGCAAAAACTTTCAGACAAAAAATCAACAGACGATTTGCAACTCATTGCACTTTACATCAATGATGATGATAAAGAAGCATTGGGTATTTTGTTTGAGCGTCATTCTATGTTGGCTTATGGTGTGAGTATGAAATATCTGAAAGATGAAGATGAAAGCAAAGATGCTGTGATGCAGGTTTTTGAAAAGCTGATGGTGGATTTGAAGAAATACAAGGTGGAAAATTTCAGAGCATGGCTGCATACGGTTGTTAAGAATCATTGCCTCATGTATTTGCGTAGTCATGCAGCCAAGGAACAGCGTTACGAAGAGGTTCAGAATTATTTGTCTGAAAGTGTGGAAACCGAAAACCAATTGCATCTTGCAATAGAAAAAGAACAAAAGTTAAGTAGTCTTGAAGTTGCAATGACCTATTTAAATGAGCAACAACAAAAATGTATTCAGTTGTTTTACCTTAGAGAAAAATCTTATGAAGAAGTTGCAGTTGAAACGGGTTACACAATGAATGAAGTGAAAAGTTTTATTCAGAATGGAAAAAGAAATTTGAAGATTATTATGGAGAAGAAATTGAAAATAACAGTTAATGAGTAACGATACAAACATCTTTCAAAATACAGATTGCCTTTCGCAAGAGCAGTTGCTTCGCTATGTCAAAGGCAAAATGACAAAGGATGAAATGCGGATCGTTGAATTGCATATTGCCGATTGCGAAATTTGTTTTGATACTGTTGAAGGATTGTCGCTTACTGAAAAATCACAATTAGAAAATATACAAGTTGAATTACAACAACGCATTCATCAAAAATTACAAACTGAAGAAAAACAAAGAGTAATTCCTTTTTATAAAAAATGGTATTCAGCAGCAGCCGCAATTGCATTATTGTTTTTGGTTTCAGTTTACATAGTAAAAAAATATGGTGAACAGGATAACACCGGGCTGGCAGAAAATAAAATTGAAACTGAAACAAAAGTTTCATCTGTAGAACCTGCAAAACAAATTACTAATGAAAGATTTCAAAGCGATACAATAACTACACAACTTCAAGTTCAAGAAGAAAAACAAAAAGCAAAACAGACTTTTACTATTAACCCAACTGTTTCAGGCTCGGTTGCAAGTACTGATAAAAAGCCTGATATAATAGATGAAGTAAGAAGGCAAAATGCAGATTTGGAAAGTGATAAAACCGTTCCGGAAAATACAAATCAGGAAGGATTGGCTGTAGCTGACGATTATAGAAAAGCGGATAGTGTTGTTTCAAAAGCAAATATGACAAGTATTAAAGATGCGGACGTTGTAGCGCAAAATAAATCTGTTCAATTGGAGGAGTCAAAGCTTGATGCAAAATATAAGAATGAAGCTTTTAAAGTCTCGGAAAAGAAAACGAGAGAAAGTGTGGCACCCGCAGCTGCGCCTGCCACAAGTACTTCAACATTTAGCAGTGGTGACAAAAATAATTCATCATCAAACTTCGATTATCAATTGTACGATAGCGGTTTAAATTATTTTAATGCGAAAGATTATAACAATGCTTTGAATTCATTCAACCGGGTTTTAGCAAAACAGCCCGATAATATCAACTCGAATTATTACGCTGGTGTGAGCAATTACAATTTGGGAAATTATACTGTCGCGGTTCAACAGCTCAATATTGTTGCAAATTATAAGAAGAATTCATTTTACGAATCAGCACTTTGGTACAAAGGAAACGCACTTTTAAAGCTTAATAACAAAAAAGAAGCAAAGAAAATTTTTGAATCAATTGTTAAACTAAAGGGCAATTATAAAAAGCAAGCGGAAGATTTGTTGAAGGATTTATAGTTTGTGGTTTTTCATTTTCTCACACATCCGATTTTTTTCATTCATTTGTTTTTTATGAAAAAGCCAAAGAAGAATTTTTCAGCAAGTGAATCGCAAAAAACGTTTGCAAAACAACCGACACAAAGTTGGGGTTCCACTTTCTTTACTAAACAAAATCTGTTCATCATAGTCATTGTTTTTATAAGTTATGGTGCTGCGCTGATGAATGATTATGCATTGGATGATTTTATTGTTTTAGTGAAAAACAGTTATGTGCAAAGTGGGTTTGCGGGAATCGGAAAAATTTTAGGACAAGACACGTTTGCAGGCATGACTGAAGGAAATATTATGGTGCTTGCGGGTGGTCGTTATCGTCCGCTGAGCTTAGTAACATTCGCTATAGAACATCAGTTATTCGGTAACTCACCTTTTCTCTCTCACTGTATTAACCTGTTGTTATATGCTTTTTCAGGAATTGTTTTATTCAGATTATTGAAAAGAGTTTTAATAAACAATGACTCTCTTTCAATATGCATCACACTTTTGTTTATGGCGTTGCCAATTCACAGCGAAGCAATAATTAATATCAAAGCAAGAGATGATATAATGTGCTTTTTATTTTTTCTTCTATCACTCGATTATCTTTTTATTTATCAGCAATCACACAAAAAATCACACATTGGTTGGTCGTATGTTTTTTTCTTTTTCTCCTTGTTAAGCAAAGAAACTGCAATCACTTTTGTAGCTATTATTCCGCTGACACTTTATTTTTTTACCTCACAACCATTTCAAAAAATCGGAAAATCCTTATTCCCTTATTTCCTTATTTCCTTGTTCTTTATTACCCTGCGATACCTCGCAACAAAAAATAATAGCGGAACAATAAGCAATGATTTATTTAACAATCCCTTTATGTTGATGAACACTACGCAACATTATGCAACAGTGTTTTTGTCATGGCTTATTTATCTGCGATTAACTTTTCTTCCGATTCATTTGTCTTATGATTATAACTTCAACCAGATACCCGCAACAGACTTTGGTGATTGGCGAGTGATGCTTTCAATTACAATACATGTTGTGATGCTTGCTGCAGCACTGTTGTTATTAAAACGAAAATCATTTTACTCATTCGGTATTCTATTTTATTTTATTACATTTTCCATTCTTTCTAATTTGTTTTTCAGCATTGGCGCACCGCTTGCTGAACGGTTTATGTACATTCCTTCATTAGGCATTTGCATTGTTGTTGTGAAATTATTTTTCGATGCATCAGAAATTTTATCTAGGAGTGTATCAGAAAAAACATTATCCAATATTGGATATTGTTTACTTGGTGCTGTGATTGTTTTAAGTTGTTATAGAAATATTGTAAGATGTTTTGATTGGAAAGATAATCACACACTTTTTATTGCAGATGTAAAATCTGTTCCGCAAAATTCTAAAGCAAATTTGAATGCAGGCCTTTCTTATACTGAAATGGCAAAGGATTTAAAATCTCCTGTCAAAGAACAAATGTTAGATTCTGCAAAAAAATATTTATTGAAGGGAATTGAAATCTATCCAAAGTTTTCTGATGGTTACTTAAACATGGGTGTGATTTATAGCTGGCTTAATAATTTTGATTCTGCCGAAGTGTGGTGGAATCGCGCTCGCAGTGTTAATCCCAATAACAATACTTTAAAAGAGTATGATAAAGTATTGGCAACTTATTATTATCAGCGCGGTTTGAAAAAGGGAACTGAGAAAAATTATGATGATTGCATAAATGATTTACTCCGTGCTTATAAATATGATTCATTTAATGCAGATATTACTTACAACTTAGGTGGTGTGTATTTTACAGTAAATGATTTGGTCAATGCAAAATTGTTTTTTGAAAAAACATTGCAAATTAATCCTGCTAACCAGCAGGCTGCATCTGGGTTGCAGGTTGTGAATCAAAGGATGGCTAAGACTCCTATAGGTAATTAAATGTTTTACCAATCGCTTTTATCTGGTCCGTATTAACAGTTGCTTCTTTCGCAAACCTGCGCCATTTTTTTACTGATTGATTTACGCTTTCGATTATTGATAATGGTTTTTTGATGTTCATTTCCTTAGCCACCGATAAAACATCTGCTTTTTTAATGTCATCATTTTTTCCGTTGATTGAAAGTTGGTGAGCCTTCATCCATTTGTTCTTAGGGTCATAAGCATAAGTTACATCATAAGCTGGCGATAACTTCCATTTGCTTTCTTCATTCATTAAGAAAGAAATATTTTTTGTGTGGTCATCCTGGTTTCTTGCAATTACATTAAATATCATTCTCATATATAACTGCTCAAAATCTGAGTAAGGAAGTTTTAACTGCCGCATGATTTGAAATGCTTGCTCGTAAGAATATGCTGTTGCATTATTATAATCATAATGTGCAATAGCACATAATGTTTGCATGTGAAGTTTGGTGTTCCCGATTCTGTCAAATCGCTTAGTCATAAAATGAGAGCGATTATTTTCATTCAACAGCTTACACGTTGTCATATTAATTCCGCAATCCAAAGCCATTTTATAATAAGCATATTCAATTTTGCCATAACCCTTCGGGTCTCCTAACTGCCGATTGGTTACCCCATCAAACTTAATTATCCAATACTCAAAATCAGTTAAGTTATCAATATGACCTGAACGCACTTCACCTGTTTTTTCATTGTAAGCAATTATTGCCTTTGCCCTTGCACCTCCAGCCGATGTGCCAACGCTGATAATATTTGATAAAGCCTTATCGGGTTTTGCTTTAATGTTCGTGCGCAATTTTTTTTTCTCTTCCAAAACTTCCCTTGCTAAACGCACCAATGCTTTGATTTCAATTTGTTCATTGTTGTCATCAATTGAATGAGTTGCAGGTTCAAACTCTATGGCGCCCATTCCTCTTTTACCTGTGTAACATAAACGCTCCACAGGATTAACTGAATCAGGGTCTCTACCTTGGCGGGCTAACCAGGCATCCAACAAATTATTTCCAAATTTATCGGGTAATGAATCTGCCAGTAATCCGGGTAAGCCTTTATACGTTTCTTTATTCAATAATGGAAAAGAAAAAATTCTTTGGCCGTTTTTTATTTCTTTTAATGGCATTGTAACTGGCGAAACATCCCAATCCTTTTTAGAAAAAGTTGCATCAAACTCAAATGTCGCCACCCCTTTTTGTTTATCCCACAAAACGGCCCCCACTAAGGTTTTCCACAGATTCACTTTTGCAATCGTTATCATTTTGGTAGTTGCTTTTTAATTGCCGTTTTCTTTTTGGGCGATGCTTTCAATCGTTGAGATTCTTGTTCTCTCAACATTTGCAACGGGCTTACTTCAGGCTCTTCGTTAAATGTATTTAAGACATAAAGTTTATCTAATGCTCTTAATATTTGCACGATAGTAAGTAATGTTGCCGCTCTTCCGTTTTCCATGCGACTTATAGTTACGCGGTCTAAACCTGCATGTTCTGCCAACTGGCTTTGCGACCAGTTTTTACTGAGGCGCATTTGTTTTAAATAAGTACAAACTTCTTTTACTATGGCGGGGTCACTAAGAATATTCCAATTCTTATAGCGACTTATAGGCATCATTGTCTCCATTTTTTGATGATATTGTTGCTTTACAGCTACAAAGGTAAAATTATTTGTAGAGAATAAAAATTTATATACGATGCTTACAAGCTTCATTAGTGGCTAAAATTGGTTATAACGAAGCTTTAAAGTTACATTTAAAATATTTCAAAGACAATAAAAATCAAAGCGTGGTTGGAAATTCCGCCTCAATATCAATTTGTAATTTCCTAAAGTCCCACAGGATGCCAGGTGGTTTTTATTTCCTGTGTATCCATAATGTGATATGGATTTTGCGCTTCGGCTGAAAAATAATTTTCGTAATAATTGTTAATGATGCGTTTTACATTTAAAGCTGCATTGAGCTGAAGGGTTTTTAATTCTTCCCCGTTTTTACCACCATACACCACAGCATTTACATCCATGTGGGTTGCAAATTGTTTTAGTAATTCTGATTTATAACCCGTAAGAATATTTACAACTCCGCTTGAAACATCTGATGCATGAAGCACTTCGGTAAAGTCTGTTGCTGTTAACGAAAATTTTTCGTCAGCTAAAACTATTACTGTGTTGCCACCAATAATGGCGGGAGCAATTAAAGAAACCAATCCTAATAAACCAGAAGTTTCAGAAGCAATCAAACCGACAACCCCTGTTGGTTCAGGATAGGAAAAATTAAAATGTGATGATTCAACAGGGTTAACAGATGAAAAAAGCTGAATGTATTTATCACACCAACCTGCATAATAAACTAAGCTGTCAATTGCTGCTGTAATCTCTTGCTCTGCTATAGTTTGCGAAACGCCTTGCAATAAAAAACTTTCTATGAATTGCGCTTTGCGGCCTTCAAGCACTTCGGCAATCCGATATAATATTTGTCCTTTGTTGTACGCAGACTTTTTACTCCATTCTGGCTGTGCTTTACGAGCAACAACTACAGCATCACGAAAATCTTTGCGAGAAGCACGACAAATATTTGCAATGGTTTCCCCGTTTTTTTTTTCCAATTTAAAATAACGACCACTTTCGCTGCGAATGAATTTTCCATCCACATACATCTTATAAGTTTTGTTTACTGACAGACGTACATGGTTGCCGTTAGCTGAACCATTAAGCTTTGCAGATTGTTTCTGCGATTTTTTTATTGCTACTGTTTCCATCTTCTATTTGAAAGTAATATTTAGTTACTAATTGACGATATGTTTTTGTTTCAAATTATTATACCTGGTTTTAAAATCTTGTAATCAAAGTTTAACAACTCTCTTAAACATTTTTAAATCCCCCGTAACAATCTGAATATTATAAACTCCCCGTTGCCAGTTCTCACCTATTCTAAATCCTGAAAAAATATCAGTGTATGTTTCTAACAACCTTCCCTCAACATCAAACACCATTAATTTGCTTATGATAGTTTCATCACTTATTCCAATTTCAAAATCATTAGTGGAAGGATTCGGGGAGATTCTTGCATCCAATGCATTCTCATCCCAAACTTCACTTAAAAGACGACACGGCACACTTACATTCACACCTACAGATTGCTTTGAACATCCGTAAGCATTGGTAACCTTTACTTTATAGGCACCTGATGTTTTTGCTGTATAAATATTTGCGGTTGCATTGCTGATGTTCGCATTGTTTTTCAACCATTGGTATGATAAATTGGCTCCGGTGTTGGCTTGCAATTTTACACTGTCGCCATTGCAAAATGTTGTTGGGCCTGATGCTGTAATAGTTGCTGCCGGTTTTGTATTTACTGTAAGATGTTTGGTTGCGGAAGAGACCGTGCAGCCCGTTCCATTAGTTATCACAACAAAATAATCGCCTGTTGTTTTTGCAGCAAATGTTGATGCATTAGCTCCAACAATTGCATTGTTATTCTGATACCATTGATAGGTATAACTCCCAGTATTGGTTGAAAATATTACACTATCTCCATTGCAAAATGTTGTTGCTGCGCTTGTATCAATTTTTGCATAAGCATAACTGACTGTTAGTTTAGGATGTTGTGACATAATGGGATTGTCCCCCGAAGAAATCCTTAGCCAGCAAACTGGGTAAACAAATTCATCAAGCATAATCATCATGCCTTTGTTTTGAGCTGAATCATTAACCCAAAAATTTACAAAGTCTTTAATGCTAACATTAAATGGCGTTTTGTTTGCAACGACATTATGCGGAACAGTAATGCTTTCATATTCGCTGAATGCAGGCGCTGTACTAAAAGTCACTGTGTTCTCATTCCAGTTTTGGGTGATGTTTTTCAAGATAAGATGTTGAGCAGTGTTTGTAAACGCAACCACTGAATCAACGTACAATCTTAATGATGCTGAAATGACTGTACCACCTTGTGGAATACTGCTCAAATCAAATTTTAATAATGTCCTGTCGGCTGTGTGCAAACCTTTATACCAATTTGAAATTTCCATAAATGATGCATTTCCATAGTTAGTAGTTTGCCCGCCTATATAACTTTCAATATAAGTATCAATACCGTTTGAAGACGGCTGAAGCACCAAAGTCTTTGTTGGAAGCGTTGAACTCACGCTATTTGTTGCGCTTATCAATAGCGATGTTTTTGAACAACCGATTTGATTGCTGACAACACATTTGTAATTCCCTGCTTTTGCAATATAAATGGATGGAGTCGTTCCGCCAACAAGTGCATCGCCATTTTTAAACCATTGATATTTTGAAATATTATTTCCCGATGCAGTAAGTGTTACTCCTGTTCCATTACAAATATTAACCGAACCGGTTGGCACGGTGCTTATAGTAGGATTTGCATAAAACGTAATGTCTTTAGTTTTACTTGTGTTGCATGTAAGTCCGGTAGTAATAACCCGATAAGTGCCTGTGGTTTTTATATAAATACTTTGTGTGTTTGCCCCTGAAATCGTGTTTCCATTTTTCTTCCACATATAACTGCTTGCGGATGCGCAAGTAAGCTGAATGGAATCGCCCACACATGCAACGCTTACGGGTGAGGTTATAAATGCACCGCTTTGAACGGTTACAGCAAAAGGCGCAGACTCTTTGTAGCAACTCGTACTGTAATAATTTCCACCAACAGTGTAATTACCGGAAACAGTTGGACGATAAGATGTTGAAGTGGCTCCGGGTATGTTAACTCCGTTAAGTCTCCATTGGTAGGCATTATACCCAGCGGGTGTGCTTAACAAAACTGTATCGCCATTACAAACTGTTGTATTACCTGTGGCAGTAATGGCTGGTTTTGGCGGATAGCTACCCGCAGAAATATTGTCGGTAGCGATTGTGTCACCGCACGCCAATTTTAACTTGTAAACATAAACCCCGTTATCTGGTTCCTGGATAAATGGGTCGCTGATTCCGGTTGCCACGCCATCTTTATACCACATTGCCCAGCGACCGGCACTCTGAATTGCGTAGCTCGTGTATGCAAATGGCACCATTATGCTACCACAATTATAGTTTGTATAGTAGTAAGGTATATTGCCGGTGTTGCTTCCAAGTGTAAAATAATCATAACCAACAGCGTTGTGAGATGCATCGTATTCAGTCAACATAATTCGCACACAAACTCCGTAGTACCCGGCATAAACCTGGACACTGGTTACTGAGTCGAAAACATACGATGGCGAATATCCAAACAGCGAAAACTGGTAATCATCCTCACGACTCCATTCATAAGTATGCCCCGCAACGGGATTGTTAATTGTAAGGGTTACAGCCTGCCAGGAATTACAATAATCATTAGCCGATGGAGATGCTGTAAATAACCATTGCGAGTTTGCTTTTAGAAAAAAACCAGTAAGTAAAATTGTAAGTAGGGATTTCAGAACGGTTTTCATGTGATTGTTGTATTTGATAAATTAATTTTAAAACACTCAATACTCAACATAGGCATTAAGCCCATGCAATCCACCTTCGCGCCCCATGCCGCTTTCTTTATAGCCACCGAAAGGTGAAGTAGGGTCAAATTTATTATAGGTGTTTGCCCAAATTACTCCTGCGCGTATCTTAGACGTTACCTTAAAAATCTTCGAACCTTTATCAGTCCATACTCCTCCACTTAAACCATAAGGTGTATTGTTAGCTTTTTCTATTGCTTCTTCGGCTGTGCGGAAAGTTTGTATTGCCAGCACAGGGCCAAAAATTTCTTCCTGAACAATTTTGCTGCTCTGGGCCACATCACTGAAAATAGTTGGTTTAAAGAAAAATCCTTTTGCTGGAATGGTACAATTTGATTGGTAACAATTACCACCTTCATTCACACCAATCTTCACATAATTCTTAATTTTATTCAATTGCTCTTTGCTATTGATAGCACCTATATCGGTATTCTTATCTAACGGGTCACCTACAATCAAAGTATCCATGCGGGCTTTCAGCTTCTTCAAAACAACATCTTTAATATTTTCCTGAACCAACAATCGCGAACCGGCACAACACACATGACCTT
>JBDTRM010000224.1:0-47233 GCA_039931675.1 Bacteroidia bacterium
AAAGATATTACTCGCCAATTCACCTGACAGGGGCTTCGCGACCTGTCAGGTGAAGAAGGTGAAGAAGGATAATCAATAGGAAGCCAACATTTATTTGCAGAGAAGAAGTTATTGCCTTATTTAACGATTGTGATAATTTTATTTTTTGTAATGCTAAAAATGTTGAGTTAAATATGGATTGAAAAGTTTTGTTGTAACAGAAAGATATTACTCGCCAATTCACTTGACAGGGGCTTCGCGACCTGTCAGGTGAAGAAATCGTTTCCCTTTGCTTTCTTTGCTCCACAAAAAAAATCATCATCATGAAAAATTTTATCTCTCGTATAGCTGTTGCTTCATTGTTTTTCTTTTATGCATTTCCATCTGCTTCGGCACAGCCTGCCTTTATTACTGATAGCCTTGATGCTTATATTAGCCGCGCTATGCAGCAGTGGCAGGTGCCGGGGCTTGCTGTTGCAATTGTGAAAGACGGCAAGGTTGTTTTGGCAAAAGGTTACGGTGTGAAAGATTTAAAGTCTAATCAAAAAGTAGATGAATACACTTTGTTTCAGATTGCATCTAACACCAAAGCATTTACCGGAACTTCAATTGCATTGCTCGATAATCAAAAGCGAATTTCATTGGATGAAAAGGTAACGCACTATATGCCGGATTTTAAATTGTATGATGATTGCAGCACATCATTGTGTACAGTGCGCGATTTGCTTTGTCACCGTTTAGGGTTTGAAACTTTCCAGGGGGATTTTTTGCATTGGGGCTGCAACCTTTCGCGCAAAGAACTCATTACTAATCTACGCACATTGAAACCGCTTTTAAACTTTCGTTATCAATACGGTTATACCAACATGGGTTTTGTAACAGCGGGCGAATTGATTCCTATTGTAACAGATACAAGCTGGGAAGATTTTGTACGCATACATTTTTTTGAGCCACTTCAAATGAAACATACAACCACTGATTTTTCAAAATTGGTTAATGATAAAAATGCCTGCAAGCCTTACACTTTGGTGGATAATAAATTGGTAGAAATGCCTTACACGGGAATTGAAAACATTGGCCCGTGTGCAAGCATAAACTCATGCGTAAGCGATATGGCTAACTGGCTCATCATGCAATTAGATAGCGGACGCTTTAATGGCAACAGGGTAATTCCCTGGCAAGCACTTAATGAAACGCGCACCTCGCAAATGAATGTGGGTGATGTAAACTCAAGGCTCTTTCCTTCAAAACATTTTACTACTTATGGGCTGGGTTGGGAAATGTATGATTACAATGGAAAAAAAGTGATTGAGCATGGTGGTGGCGCCAATGGTTTTGTAACCAAAACAAAATTTATTCCCGAACTTGGATTGGGCGTTATTGTTTACACGAATACTGATGCAAACAGTTTGTATGAAGCGCTTACTGTACAAGTTATTGATGCATACCTTGGAGTGCCTTATCGCAACATAAGCGACCTATATTATGGACGTTACAAAAGTTTTATTGATGGTGAGAATGGTCAAATTGCATCTAACCGTGCAATAGTTGCGAAAGACAATAAACCCGAATTGGATTTAAAGAACTATACAGGCACGTATCACAATTCATTTTATGGCGACCTTGAAATCAAACTTGAAAAAAATCAACTCAATATTTATTTCTCTCATCATCCCAATAACATTGGTTATTTAGCTTATATGAATGAAAATAAATTTCTCTGTACTTATAGTGATGTTACCTGCGGTGTAAAAGTGACACCATTTAAAGTTGAAAATGGGAAAGTAAAATCAGTAACTATAGGTGTAGCTGATTTTATTGATCCGTATGGTTATGAATTTGAGAAAAGATAACTGTGAAAATTGACTTATAGATTGGTTTTATGCCTCATTTGTTTTCAGAGCGAACTGAAGTTCGCTGTTACAGGCTGGCGCATGCGCAAAGTTCTCGTGTTTTTTGTTTCTCCATTTAATTTCAACATATTGTTTTAAGGAGTTCTTACTTTCGGAAACTCGCGATAGCTATCGGAGTTCAACTTTCCGAAAGTTAAGTGTAACAGCGAACCAACCATGCTATACCATAAAGGATTTTCCTACTTCGTATAAAGCACCTGCACAAAACCTTTGCGCATAAATCTGCCGGTGCCGCAGGGCGATTCGTAAGTGAGTTCATAAAAGTAAACGCCTTCGGGAACTAAGTTGCTGTTAAACTTTCCATCCCAGGTTTCTTTAAAGTCCTCGGTGTTAAACATCAATCGTCCCCAACGGTCATAGATATAAATGTAGAAATATTCAATAAACTCTGACGCTTTAATGGTGAACCGGTCATTAAGCCCATCGCCATTTGGCGTAAACACATTAGGCACCTCTCCTAAAACTTCTCCAATAACTTCAAATACCTGCACCGTATCGCTGCCCTTGCATACACCATTATCAAGGTCAACATAATAAACACCTGAATCACTTACCTCTATGGTACTATTGGTTAAACCATTTGACCAGGCATACAAATAACCCGGCAGCGATGGCGCACTGATTGTTACGGGAATTCCACTGCAGATGTAAAGATCGTTGCCAAGATCAACTGCGGGTTTGCTTTCAATTGTTACTACGGCTGTATCTTTATCCGCGCACGTACCCACAGAAACTGTTACTATATATGTTCCTGATTGCAGCACATTGATTTGCTGCGAAGTGCTGCCATTGCTCCACGTATAATTTAAACCAGGATTTCCGGCATCAAGTGATACCGACTCGCCATCGCAAACAATTGTATCGTTGCCGATATTAACAACAGGCTGGGTAATAAAATTTACATTAATGGTATCGCTTTGACTGCAATTGCCATTGTAAGTGGTAAGCCAAAAAGTTCCGGAACTGGTAACATTAATAGTTGGGGTTGTATCGCCTGTATTCCATAAGAAACTTACATTAACCGTGGAGTATCCTAATTGAACACTACCCCCGCTGCATGCTGTTGTATCGGCTCCAAGATTAAACGGCAACACCTGTACAAAATTAACATTAACACTACCCGGCATTGAACAAACTCCATTATTAACTGTAACCGTATAGGTTCCTGAAGCAGCAACACTGATATTTTGTGAAGTAGCTCCTGTACTCCATTGAAAAGTGTTGCCCGCGTTACCTGCATCAAGGTTGTATGACAGTACGTTGCACAATGTGGTATCAACACCAAGATCAACCACAGGCGGGGCAACAAAAGTTAATGCTACTGAATCGGAAGCTGTGCAGGTGCCAAGAAAAATTGTCTGCACATAAGTGCCCGTAGTAGTTGGATTTATCTGTGCAGTAGTGGCCCCGTTACTCCATTGATAAGAAGCATTGGTAACAATTGTGCCAATAGTTAAATTATTACCTGTACATAAGGTGGAATCATTTCCCAGGAACACCGGTGGCGGATTAAAGAAATTCACCAGCATGCTGTCAGTCTGCGTGCAAAGTCCATTTGTAACAGTTACCGTATATGTACCGGTGGTATTTACCGTAACTACCTGTCCTGTATCTCCATTGCTCCATTGATAACTCATGCCGGGATTACCTGCATCAATTGTATAGGAGAGGCCAAAACATAATGTAGTATCTGTTGGAAGGCTTACAACAGGCCCCGGAGCAAAATTTATAGTAATGGTATCCGTTTCAAAACACGGGCCTAAAGATGTTTTGAGATAATAAGTACCCGGTGTAGTAACTGTGATGTGACTTGTTGTTGCACCGTTATTCCATAAATAATTTGCACCTAAAATTGTTGCTCCGATTGTGAAAGTACCCGTGTTGCAAATTACAGTATCAGGCCCGAGATTGAAAGGAGCTATGCCAAATATGTTCAGAGTTTGGGTAACAGTATCAGTAAACGTTGAATCATATACAATCAAGGTAACTGTAAAAATTCCTGAACTTGAAAAAAGGTGATACGATGCAGCGGCAGTGTCAGTATTATTAATTCCTGTTGAAGGATCACCGAAATTCCAGATCAGGTTTACAGTAGCGCCACTGCATGAATAAACGGTTGCATTAAAAAACACCGTGTCATTGTAACAGTAGTTCTGATAACTGAAAGTATTGTTGTGAAACAAATCAGATTGAATAAAATCGGAAACACCGAGTGCAAGAATCGAAGTGGTTTGAATATGCGTTAAAGTTGGTGTAGTTGAATTTGCATTGCTGATTACTGTGATCTCATTCAATCCGTTATTGATCACATATAAATTGCTGTCTTTTCCCAGTTCAATTTCCCCTGGCCCATCTTCGCCACCTTGTTGCGAGGGAAAAATGCTGCTCTTCCAGCTTTGAATATTCAGGGTAAGAAAATCGTATTGAAAAATATTATTGGTTTGATCATTATACCAGTTACCAATATAAGCTTTTGTTGCATCGGGCGAAAACTCTATACCATACATGCCTGTAAACTGGTCGGCAGCGGGGAAGTTAAGTGTAACAGGGTTTGATATGGTACCTGCAATAGGATCAAAATCGCAAACAAATGCATAAGGAATAAATCCGAAAGCAATGCCTAATTTACCATTATGGAAATCTAATTCTCCGCGGCCATCATAACCTCCCGCAGGTTGGGGATAATTATAAATGCCTTGCATGCCACCAATGCCATTAGAGTCAATAAGGAATTTTACAAACTGTATATCACATTCGTAAGCAAGCAGCCAATAGCTGTCGCAATCGCGTTTAACCACTTCAAGACCCTCTGAAAAATCGTTGCTGTTAAGAAGGGTGTTAAGATTTGTTACGTCACCGATTCCTCCCGCCAGGGTCATATCCACAATACAGTAATATAAATTAGAACAAGTTTGCGAATTGTAAAATATGTAATACTTGTTTGGATTATTTACAAAGGGACAAATATCTATTTCGGCAGAGGATGGGTCAGCAAATATTCCTGTAGAACCCGGCATCAATACCCCATTGGCACGATAAACCCCATTGGCATTTACATAAAATATAACATTGCCTAATCCATCTTCTTCGTGTGCTATGGCTTCATAACCGGTGTTTCCTGTATAACTGATTACAGGCACTCCCGTTGAAAAATCCATTTTTACAATATCAGTGTAAGAATTGAAAAATAAATTCTGAAGATTTTGAGAGTTGGCATTTTGTGCAAAAGCAAAAGCAAAAGCCACAATTAAAAATGATTTAGGGGTTAACAGGTTAACGAAGAATTGTACAGTTCTTTTCATAGTAAGAGTTTTTTATGTATAAAGGTATGACGTAATTTATATCGTAAAGGTTGCACGCTGCAACCCGGAGCAACTAATTTTACATGCACAGTTAAACTGTCATTTTCGTTTTAATTTTTCCAAATCAGCAGGAGTGTCAACAGCAATTGTTTCATAATTTGTAATTGCAGTCTGAATGGAATAACCGTTTTCAAGCCAGCGTAACTGTTCTAACGCTTCAGCACTTTCAAGCAAACTTACGGGTAATTTTGATATTAATGAAAGGATGTTTGTGCGATATGCGTAAATTCCGATATGTTTATAATAAATAGTGCTTTCTGAATTGTTCCTGTTAAAGGGAATTGCATGGCGGCTAAAGTAAAGCGCAATGAGTTCTTTTGATGCCACAGCTTTTACTACATTGGGGTTTTGAATGTCTTCGATATTTTTTATTTCCTTAATTAATGTAGCTATCTGCGTTTGTTCTTTTTCAAAGCAACTGCATAAAAGATCAATCTGTTCAGGTTGTATGTAAGGCTCATCACCTTGTATGTTTATGGCAACATCGTATTGTTCTTTAAGTTGAGAAATTACTTCTGCACAGCGATCAGTTCCGCTTTGATGTGTTGTTGAGGTCATTGCAACTTCGCCACCAAAATTTTTTACATGATCATAAATTCTTTCATCATCAGTTGCTACAATTACTTTGCTTAGTGATGTTGAAAGTTGTGCCTGCCTGTAAACTCTCTCAATCATACTCATGCCATCAATCATAGTTAATGGCTTGCCGGGAAAGCGTGTGGAGGCATAGCGGGAGGGGATGATGCCGATGAAAGAGGTTTTGGGTTTCAATTTGCTGATGTTTAAAGTTATTGTGGAAACGTTATTGGAAGTTTTTGGGAAAAGTAGATAATAAAAATTAATCTGCATTTTGTTTTCAATATTGTCATGAGTGAGCCTATCCTCGACCCAAGGGAGAGAGAGGTAATTTTTTTTCAATTTGTTGAAAACTTTAGCATAACTCAAGAGTAAAAATTTCAAAACAAGTTTCTATTTTTGACAAAAATTGTCAACAGGCGAAATGTCAAAAGAAACCATTGGAGACAAACTCCGAAAACTCAGAGAAGAAAATGAATTGCCACTTCGTAAGGTAGCCGCGTTGCTGGATATTGATGTTGCAATCCTTAGCAAGATGGAACGGGGCGAACGCAGATTGACAAAAGAAATCGTACAGAAGCTCGCTAAGATTTACAAGCACGACACCGAAGAACTAACGGTGCTTTATCTAAGTGAGAAAGTTGTTTATGAAATTGGTAATGAAGATTTAGCGCTTAAAGCATTGCATGTTGCCGAAGAACAAATAAAATATTTAACTAAACTGAACAAGAAAAAGTAATATGCCAACACTCCATTTCAAAGGAAAAACTTTTGTGCAGAACCATCACCTTGCGGTTAAGTATCATCAACTTGTGCCGAAAAAAGATTTGAGTTTAACCGACAAAGTTTCTTTGCACGACAACTTAATTATTCAAGGCGACAACCTGAAAGCGTTGAAGGCATTGCTTCCAACATACAGCGGAAAAGTAAAGTGCATTTACATTGACCCACCTTACAATACGGGAAATGAAAATTGGGTTTATAATGACAATGTAAACAGCCCAATGCTTAAAGAGTGGTTAGGTAAGGTAGTTGATAAAGAAGATATGACAAGGCACGACAAATGGCTTTGTATGATGATGCCACGATTAAAATTGCTTCGTGAGTTGATGAGTGAAGATGGGTTTATTTTTATTTCTATTGACGATAATGAAATGCATAGGTTGAAGTTGTTGTGTGAT
Source organism: Bacteroidia bacterium (assembly GCA_039931675.1). Taxonomy (GTDB): domain Bacteria; phylum Bacteroidota; class Bacteroidia; order AKYH767-A; family OLB10; genus JAEUTH01. The sequence goes on from JBDTRM010000224.1 coordinate 7,012, forward strand.
GAAATATTTGGAGAAGAAAGATTCGTTGCAACAATAAATTGGAGAAAAGTTTATAGTCCGAGAATGGATTCAAAAACTATAAGCCAAGATATAGACTACTTACTTCTCTATTCAAAATCCGATGATGCTCAATTATTGAAACTTCAATTTGAACAGAACAAAAAGCAATTTAATATTCTTGATGAAAAGACTGGTAGATATTATCGAAAGCGTCAATGGAGAAAAGAAGGTAGTGGTTCCAGAAGAGAAGACAGACCGAACTTATTCTATTCAATTGAAACTCCAGAAGGAACAGAAGTACTCCCAATTCGTCCAGATGGTTCAGATGGAAGATGGAGAGGAAATCATGAGTACTTTTTAGAACTTAAAAATGATAATCTTATTGATTTTATTAAAGAAGGTCATGAGTGGCAAGTGTATGTTAAACAATTTTATAATGAAGATGCTACTCAACCACCTTCAACTTTTTGGGACGAAGATTTTGCAGGACACAATCAGGAAGCAGCATCAGAGATTAAGGACGTTTTTGGTAAAAATGAATTTGCCACACCTAAACCAACAACACTTATCAGAAGGATTTTGAACTTTTCTACTGATAAAAATGACATTATCCTTGACTCCTTTGCAGGTTCAGGAACAACAGCACATGCAGTTTTAGAATTGAACAAAGAAGATGGGGGCAACAGAAAATTTATTTTGGTTGAGCAAGAAGATTATGCAAACACCATTACAGCCGAAAGAGTAAGAAGAGTTATCAAAGGAGTTAAGACAGCGAAGAATGAAAATCTGAAAAAAGGAACAGGCGGAACATTCAGTTACTTTGCATTGGGAAATGAAATTGAAATGGAAAGTATTTTGAGGGGAAAAAATCTTCCTTCGTTCAAAGAGTTTTCAAGATATTTATTTTACACAGCTACCGGTGAGGAGTTCAACGAAAAAGCAGTTGATGAAAGAACAGGTTTCATTGGCGAAAGCAGAAACTTCAAAGTGTATCTGCATTACAAACCCGATACAGAATGGCTAAAGAAAAATGCGTTGACATTGGATGAAATAAAATCATTGCCAAAATTCAACAGAGAGAAAGACAAACTCCGTTTGGTTTTTGCCCCTGCAAAATATGTGGATGATGAAACATTGAAAATGTTTGGAGTAGAATTTCAGCAATTACCTTACGAAATTTATCGCCTGCAAAAATGAAAAACCAATGGGTAGAAATACAAATATAAAAAGAGCTAAGCTTCTGAAAGAAGCTAAAAGAAAAAGAGAACAAGATGACTTACTTGCGTTAGGATTAGGACCAGCAAGTATTGCTATTCGGAAAAAGGCAGCCGAAAGAGGAGAAGAAACTGTAATAAATCAGGGTAAAATAAAATACTCAGAATTATTAACAAGGTTGGTGAAACCAACATTAAAAGATGGCGATGATATTTCATTAATGAAAACAAAATACATGTTTGGCGCTCTTGCATGGAATTCTGCTATTGTAAAAGAGCGAAGTGAAGAACTATTTCAAAAAGCAAAAAATGAAATGAGGAAAATGACAGATGAAATACCTGAAGCAGCAAACCTGTTTGAAGAAATGGTAAAAAGGAAACAGGATGAATTTGCAGAGTACAAAAATATTATTACTGACATTGAAATAAAAAAATTGCAGGGATTGGATTATGATTTATCCGTTGCAACAACTCCCTTAAAGGACTGAAATGAAATTAAAGCATTATCAGGAAACAGTTTTAAAAACACTCAATGATTATTTGAGTGCGTTGGCTGATGCTAAAAAAGAGTTTGATGAATTATCAGAACTCAAACCACATTTGGCAAAGCACATCAATTTTCCGAGAGAGGCGTGGGAAAAAGCAACAGGCAAAACAAATTATCGTGCAAAGGCAAATGCATTGGATGAACCAATGCCTGATGTATATTTTAAAATTCCGACAGGTGGAGGAAAAACCTTATTGGCTTGTCATAGCATTGACTTAATTCATAAATCGTATCTCAAAAAACAAACGGGTTTGGTTCTTTGGATTGTTCCAAGCAAACAAATTTATCGTCAAACAATTTTGGCTTTAAAAAATCGTGAGCATCCTTACAGACAGATATTAGATATTTCAAGCGGAGGTAGAACGCTTATCAAAGAGAAAACGGAATTGTTCAGCCGACTTGATGTGGAAGAAAATTTAGTTGTGCTGATGTTGATGTTGCCTTCGGCAAATCGTCAGAATAAAGAAACGCTAAGAGTGTTTCGTGATGCCGGTGGCTTCACCGATTTTTTCCCTGCCGAAGATAATTACCCTGCACAAAAAGAATTGCTGAAAAAAATTCCAAACCTACATTGCTTCGGTGAGGAAGGAGAAGTTTTTCAGATGCAAATAAAAACTTCGTTGGGAAATACTTTAAAGTTATTGAAGCCACTTGTGATAATTGACGAAGGACATAAAGCATACAGCGAACAGTCAAGAGATACAATTAGAAATTTTAATCCGAGCTTTATTCTTGAACTTTCTGCAACACCGCCAAAAGACAAAGACAACAGGGAGATTGTAAATGTGTTGGCAAAAGTTACAGGCAGAGAATTACACAACGAGGAAATGATAAAGTTGGATATTCATTTAACCAACAAAACAAGTTTGGATTGGAAAGACACCATGCTTGCAAGTAAAGCCAAGCGTGATGAATTAGAAAAGAAAGCGAAGGAATACGAGCAGAACACAGGCGAATACATCAGACCTATTTGTTTGATACAAGTTGAGAGAACAGGCAAAGACCAAATTGCAAAAGATGAAATTCATTCGGAGCATGTGAAAAAATATTTAATGACACAATGCAACATTCCCGAAAATCACATTGCAATTAAGACAAGCGATAAAGATGAATTGATTGAGGTTACAGACATCTTCGCTAAAGATTGTGAGATACGCTACATCATTACTAAACAAGCATTGCAAGAGGGTTGGGATTGTTCGTTTGCATACATACTCACTATACTCACAAATCCGCAATCAGCCACAGGCATTACACAATTAGTAGGAAGAATTTTGCGACAGCCAAACGCAGTTAAAACTCATGTGAAAGATTTGGATGAGTGTTACATCTTCACTTACAAACCCAACGCAGGAACATTGGTGAGAGAAATTAAAAACGGTTTGGAAAGTGAAGGACTTGGCGATATTGCAGGAAGATTGGTTAACGATGAAGGCAATGGAGGTGAACCGAATTTGCAAGACAAAGTTTTGAATTACCGAGACGGTTTTAAAAAGTTTGAAGGAAAAATTTATTTGCCCAAGTTTGTGATACAGGAAAAAGAAAGTTACCGTGATATAATTTTTGAAGCAGACATTTTACACGGCATTGACTGGGAGAAATTAGATGTAAATGAAATTGCAGACAAGGTTTTATCAGACAATGAGAGCAAAGAATTAGAATTGACTTTAGGTTTGAGCAAAGAAGAAAAAGAATTGCTTGAACAAACTGGACGACTTGAAACGAAAGGGAAGTTGGAAATTGACGAAGCATTTTTAGCAAGACAGTTGGGTGATGTAATTCCAAATCCGTGGATTGCTTTTGAGTTAGGACATAAAGCAATTGCATTGCTTTCAAAAAAGTATGACAAGGAAACTATTGCAGCCAATTTTGTTTTCGTGATTGAAGAATTGAAAAGGATTTTGGAGAGAAAGAAAAATGAAATGGCAGAAGAAGTTTTCAAGAAATTGTTGGACAAGAAAAAACTTTGTTTCTTTTTAATGAAGGAAGAAGGACATCACATTTTGCCGAAACACATCAAAGTGAAAAGCAATAAACAACTCGTCCGTAATGATAATTCCCCAATTCAAAATTCTTTGTTTGACTATGTGCCTGAGGAGGATTTAAACGAAACAGAAAAATCGGTTGCGATTTATTTAGACAGACAGGAACAACTACTTTGGTGGTATCGCAACAGAGTGAGAAAGGACTTTCACATTCAAGGTTGGCAGCGACACAAAATTTATCCTGACTTTATTGCAACGAAGAAAAGCAAAACACGAAAAGACGATTACGATAAAGTTTATGTTTTGGAAACGAAAGGCGTTCACTTAAAAAATGACGACACGAAATACAAACAAAATGTATTTGCACTTTGCGCAGATATTGCGGAGAAAAAAGAGTGGAAGGAATTGTTTAAAGAATTTCCAAATCAGGATTTTGAATTTCAGGTTGTGTTTTCTGACGAATGGCAGAACGATATAAATAAAATTATGCAGTGAAATCAAAAGGTATATTTCTCAATAATTCAACACCACCTGCAAATGAAAACTTCTAACCGGTTGCATATCTGCCGGGCGCATTACGTAAATATGATTGAAGATATTTTTTGTGAGAAATGCAAAGCTTATATTTTTATCAATTTTGTAGGATAATCTTCCGTCAAAAACCCAATCGCCTTTTAAATGATTGTCGCGATAATGCTTAATTCCGGGAATAAAAAATTCAAAGAACCAGTCAATGTTATCCATGTGGCTGAAGTATCGGGTGCTTGCACCAATACTGAATTTGCCGATTCCCACCTGCATATCGCCTTTAAACATGTGCTTGTAACGATACTTCAAAATATTTTCAGTGGTTGAATTGGTATGAACCACACTTGCTGAATCAAAGTCGGTATATATCGGATCAATATAAGTATAACCCATCAACATGCTTATAGGTGTTAAACCAATATTACCGTCACCTGCAAGGGTAACATCAATGCCTGAAATTTTTGTATTGCCAATATTAACCGACTTAAAACCAAAGCCTCCCAGCGGATCGTGAAGAGGATCACCATAAGGACCAAAGGTAAATTCCATCATATTGTGATACCGATTTACAAAAGCGGCCACATCCAGATAACCTTTAAAGTTATCTAATTTAAAACCTTGCTGAACGCCTATTTCACCGCTCCAGCCACTTTCGCTCGTTATAGAATCATTCGGATAAATGATAATATCGCCCACTTCAGTACGCACAAATTTTTCGGCAATGCTCGGGTAACGGTAACCCTGTCCGTAAGATGCACGCATATTGGTAGAATTTGTAAGCCTGTAATTTACCCCTGTACGAAAGACCGGTGTAGGATCGCCTTTTACCGTGTCTAATTTATTTCCCTCAATTCGACCGCCTACAGAAACATTCCATCGTTCATACTTTAAATCTGCCTGCGCATAACCTGCTATATTACTTGAGTTATGATCGCCATACAATTCACTTTTAACTTTGTTGTACTGATATACAATGCCCGAAGTAACCGTAACTATATCTGCAAACTTTTTCTGAAAATCGTATTCGCTGAAGTAGGCACGGGCTGTGCTTTGTTGGTTAGTGTTGTTTTTATTTATTGTTTCAAAGTAGCGGCCTTTTAATTTATGAATAGCACCTTTCTTACTAAAATAACTCCACTCATTATCTATGCTATAGCGTGTGGTGGTGTAATAGCTAATGGTGGTAGTGGCAGTATCCATTCCGCCAAGTGGCACTAATGCGCCTGTGGTATCGTTTTGCCAAATCAAAAACAATCCGCCTTTGGCCTGTTGAACATTTGTTCGTAACACAACAGAAAGACCCTCCACTTTTTTAAAACGGTAACGCATGCTTACATTCATTCTGTAACGTTGTTCCGTTTCGGCTTCCCGGTAGCCATCGTCTTTAAAAACCTGGCCGCCTACCACTAAATCAAATCGGCCGTATTGCTGCGAGTGATTAAAGTTAGTCCCGCTTTCCATTTGCATTTGCTTGTTATCATACCAGCGATAATATTTTGGTATGTCATACAATCCGCAATACATTTCAACCATGGTTTCGGGTTTTGATGTTGGATATTTTGTTCGCATGTTGATTACACCATTCATAGCTGATGAACCAAACAATACTGACGATGCCCCTTTGATAACTTCTATTTGACTCATGCTTTCAAGAGGCAGAAAACTCCATTTAACATCGCTGGCATCGGCAGCAAGCATAGGCATTTCATCAACCAATACCAGCACACGGCTTCCGGCACCGTAACTGAAACCACTGCCTCCGCGTATGTTTGCCTGTTGGTCAATTACTGTAACACCGGGCACCTGGTCCATCGCTTCCTCCATATCAACCTTGTTAGTGTTTTGAATAAACTGCGGTGATATAACAGACATTGACACTACAACCTCATTCAGTTTTTGTTCAAACTTGCTTGCGCTTATTACTACAGTATTTAATTCTTTCGAACTGTTTTTTAAGGCAGCATTTACTATCAAAGCCTGCCCATCTTTTAAATTAATACGTGTTTTATAAATAGCATATCCAATATATCTGAACGTAAGTTCATGCGGCCCGATTGGTATTTGCATCCGGTACTTGCCCGCCACATCAGTAGTAGTTCCGGTTGAGTCTTCTAATAAAACACTTACGCCTATCAATGGTTCCTTTGTATCAACATCTATTACAATGCCTGTTATTTCAGGGGTTTGAGACGATGCAAATTTTATGAGGAGACTAAAAAAAAGTATGAGGGGTAACAGTTTTTTCATGAACAGATCTTTGAGTTGAGAAATTTGTAGCTACAAGCATAGTAAAATCATTTTACTTATAACGATAAATTTATTTTCATTCATATATGGCCATGCGTATGGTTGGGTGTTTCTTCATTTCACCTCACCCCTAACCCCTCTCCTAAGGAGAGGGGAACAGTCGCGGAAAATTTTCCCACTTATCAAGCATGCTTCCGTTTGATATGTTCAACTCAACGTTGTGGTTTTCACCTCCCTCTCCTTCGGAGAGGGGTCGGGGGTAAGGTGAATCAGCATAATATTCAATTCTTATTGCAATATTGATTTTAAGTTTCAATTTTAACGCAGAATTTTTTTTACAGTAATAAATATGCATAGCAAGGAAGAGCAACTAAAATTTCGTATTGCGATAACAATGATTAATAATGTGGGCAATGTGCTTGCAAAAAATCTCATCAGTTATTGCGGTAGCGTTGAAGCTGTGTTTAAAGAAAAGGTGTCGCATCTTGAAAAAATTCCGGGAGTAGGCAGTGTAGTTGCAAAATCTGTAAAAGCATTTCATGATTTTGAAAGAGCAGAAGAAGAAATTAAATTTATGGAGAAATATAAAATCACTCCTCTTTTCTTTCTTGACAAGGAATATCCTGAACGTTTAAAGAATTGCATGGATGCACCCGTGATGCTTTACTACAAAGGCAATGCTAACCTGAATGTGCAGCGCATGGTTGCATTTGTGGGAACACGCAATGCAACGGAATATGGCAAGCAACAAACAGAAAAAATAATAGAAGACCTTGCAGCCTATAAGGTAACAGTTACCAGCGGGCTTGCTTACGGAATTGATATATGTGCGCATAAAGCTGCATTGAAAAACAATCTTGATACCGTGGCTGTACTTGCACATGGATTAGACAGAATTTATCCTTCAATGCATAAAGCAACAGCGCAAAAAATGTTAGAGCAGGGGGGATTGCTAACTGAATACAGGAGTGGAACAAATCCCGATCGGGAGAACTTTCCTTCGCGCAATCGCATTGTGGCAGGTATAAGCGATGCAGTGGTAGTAATGGAAGCAGGTGCGCGCGGAGGCGCATTAATCACAGCAGAAATCGCCAACAATTACAACCGTGATGTGTTTGCATTGCCGGGTAGAGTTGATGATACTTATTCAATAGGCTGTAATCATTTTATAAAACAAAATAAAGCAAGCCTTATGGAATCGGCTGCTGATATTGTTTACATCATGGGATGGGAAGAAAAAGAAAAGAAGAAAAAAGATACACCGTTGCAGCGCAATTTGTTTTTGGAATTAAGTGCTGATGAAAAAAGTCTAATGGACATGCTTACTGAAAACGGACCAACAAGCATTGATTCATTAGTGATGAAAAGTAATATGCAGGTAAGTAAAATTGCAGCAGCACTTTTAAATTTAGAATTTAACGGTTTTGTAAAATCATTGCCCGGCAAGGTTTACCAATTGTTGTAAAAGTTATCTTCACAAAAAACTTTACCACATGAAAAAAATTTACTCTCTGTTTATTTTACTGCTGATGCAGTTTCCAATTTTAAATGCACAAAACGATTCGCTTGAACGGAGTATATTTAATGGAGTAGAAAATTACTACCGGTGCGCACTTAGCGAAGGCGATGCTCAATACTTTTACCTGAGTTATATTACATCAGAGGCAAATGGTTTCACTTTGCATCCATACATTACCAAACTGGATAGCATGGGTATATCAATTTGGAAAAAGACACCATTTACCGGATTTGAAACAGGAAGTGTATTTCAAATGATTTATGCTTTTGACAGTAACCTGGTTTATTCTGGATATAAATCTATGTGCGATATTAATGGAGCAAGCGGTTTTATTGAGAAAGTTTCCAAAACGGATGGTACTACCATCTGGCTTAAATCATTTGCTGATACTATTTATGAATATTTCGGCAAAACTATTACTCAAAGAAGTGACAGCGGCTACTGGCTTTCATACATCAACCAATTATATCAACTTAACTCAAACGGTGATAGTGTAACTACGCTAACCTATACTATGGGAGATATTCAACACATCACCGCAACTCCCGATAGTTGTTACCTTTTAAACTGTGATAATGGATTGATTAAAACAGACGCATCAGGAAATATACTTTATAGTTTTCCTACAATGCACAGCGTTAATCATGTTGCAGTAACTGACAGCAACTTTTATTTTTTTGATAGCGATACTATTATTTATCGCGTTGACAGTGCATTAAATATTACAACACAATTTAGTTTTGCTGATTCAGCATCGCAGATTAATGCTATTGTTAACCACGAAGACTCGTTATGGATTATTCTCCATCTCAAATCAAATAACATTAGCCGTTTAATTAAATCAGATTACAATTTTGGATTTTCAGCACCGCATGATTTCAATTATTTTAATGGCGCTGATTTAGATGTTCGTGATATTTTAGTTAACACAAACGATTATAATTTAATAATACACGAGCAACTTGATGAAGGAGAGGCCGTGACTTTAAAATCATGGTCAAAAGCGAATAATCTTACTTACAATTATAATAGTGATGTAGGTGTAAGCGCATTGGTAGTTGATTCTGATTATGCAACAATAACTCACATTGGCGCATTGACAATTGTTTTTCCGCATCTAAAATTACGGGCAATGGTTACTAACTACGGGCTACACCCCGTTGATAGTTTTTTTGTTAATGCCACTATTCCAAATTCGTATCCAAATTGTGCCTGGAGTTCAATATCAATAAACGTTGACTCTGTGTTGCAGCCGGGCAATTCGATGTGGGTTAATATAGGATGGGTTTCATGCGGTGTTTATGATTCCGCATCCAATCCCGGAAACGTGATTGATTATTGCTTTTATACCTCATCGCCTGACGGATTGATGGATTACAATCACAGCAACGATAATGCATGTATTACTTTTAGTATAACAACTTTTGTTGGTGTAAATGAAATTCAAATTGATGACGGAATAATTATAAGTCCTAATCCTGCTATTACTCAACTCACCATTAATAGTAAAACAAAACTTAATAGTGCAACAATAAAAATTGTTGACGTGCTCGGCAATTTAATTATTGAAAGAAATGGTGAAGCCAATTCTACTTTCAATATTGATGTAAATAATCTTCATGCCGGTTTATACTTTATAAGGATAAATGCAGGTGGGAAAAGTTGGGTAAAGAAATTTTTGAAAATGTAAATGAAGAACTACAAGCGACTGTCACACTGAGCGAAGTCGAAGTGCTTGCGATGGCCATCACACATGGTTCGACTCCGCTCACCAAGACCCATACGCGCTAGTGGTTCATCAATACCTGAGTCGAAGTGTGCAACCTTTAAATTATCGCTTCAATTTTATAATACTCCCGCGTAGCTGAATCGCAAAGCGGGATAAATTTCTGATACAATTCCTGGAATTTTTCTGTGGTTGCCCACACCGCTTGTTTGGGATTGATATCATTAAAACCATTGATATGCATTTCAACTACTAACGTATAAGCGCTTCCGCTTATATCGCTGAGAAGCCGCATTTCAGGAGCTTTAATGTTTGATGATTTTGCAGCATTCAAAATTTCTTTCCAGATAGCAATGCTTTCTTTTGCTTTCCCGAATTTAAGGCGGAATACATTTCTTTCTATAATCATAAGATTTTTGTTTTGATTGATGATTCAAATGTATAAATAGAGTCTTTCGTGCGTATGGTTGGTGTTCTTTTCACCAACCATTGGAAAGTGCTGTCAGTGGTTGGTGAAAAAAACACCAACCACGGGCAATAGAGTCTTTCGTGCGTATGGTTGGTGTTCTTTTCACCAACCATTGCAGCGATTAACGAATAACATTTGGTTTTGTATATTTGAATCTTTAACGACATTATAAAATGAAAAAGATTCTCCCCCTCATAGCATCTTTCGTTAGCATTGCTTTATCACTTAATGCGCAAAACGATTCACTCGAACGTTCTATTCAGTTGGGCTATTATACGGATTACAATTGCGCCATAAAAGAATTTCCCGGTCTGAATTTTTATGTTGGCTTTATTGCTTCCGATTCTATTGGCGCATCAGAGCGCACTTACGTTACGCGCTTAAATGATGCAGGTGTAACACAGTGGCAGCGAGAAGCTTTTGATTCCATTTACAAAACAGGAGCGATAAACAGGCTGTTGCAGGTTTCTGATAACGATATAGTGCTTGCAGGTTACGAAGAAGCCTGCGATGTTGCTTTAGGTAACGGTTATGTTCAAAAGGTTTCCCGTTTAACAGGCAATACAATATGGCTGAAAACTTTTAATTTCACTTATGGTAAAGGATTCGGCAGTGATATTGTTGAACTACCAGATTCAGGTTTTTGGGTAGCCAATAAAACCATGTTGTATCGTCTCAATAGTATTGGCGACAGCCTATATGCTATAAGTTATAATTTCGGAAAAATAAACAAGATGGTGGTAACTCCTTCAAATTATATTTTGCTGGGATGTAATAACGGGCTTGTAAAAATTGACACTGCGGGCAATGTAATTGATACACTTGTTTTATCTAAAGTAATCAGGAACATTGCCTGCTCCGGTGATTCGCTTTACTTTATTGATGCCGAAAAATATATCTATAAAACCGACAGTTCATTGACCATACTTGGCCAGGACAGCGCACTCAAGGGGGTTACTGAACTGAACTCTATGGTAGTATTTAATAACCGTTTATGGTTTATACTGCATCCGTCAACCAATAATATTTGCAAGCTTCTTAAATGGGATTTTAATTTTGGATTTATAGGACAGGAAACTTTTTCATACCTCAATGGCTCTGACCTTGATGTTCGTGATATACTTGTTAATGCTCATAGTTTTGATCTGTTCGTTCATGAGCGTACGAATAAACTCAGTAATCACCTGCTGCTGAAAAACTGGGTTAATTCAACTAACAATACTTATTATTATAATACCGATGCAGGTGTTACAGGATTTTATGCTGATTCAGCTTATGCAATACTTAACCAGCTTGCAGGACAAACAATTGTTTATCCATACTTTGACATTTATGTTAATGTAAAAAATTACGGGCCGGTTGCTATTGACGATGTGTTTCTAAATTCAGCGATTGATACCAGCTTATATTTTTGTTTACCCCATACTTATGGAGCAAAATTCAGCGGACTAAATTTACAACCTGGTGATTCTGTTGATGTTCATTTAGGCTGGATTCCCGCAGCTCCTTATGATTCATCTTTAAATCTTACTAATGAACGCTATATATGTTTCTGGACCTCTTCACCCGGTGGGCGCATGGATTATAATCATGGAAATGATAATAACTGCCAGACTTTATTTGTAACTAATTTTGTTGGAATAAATGAGATTTATAAAGCGGATATTTTCAGCATTCGACCAAATCCTGCTAACAATGAATTGATAATTAAAAGCAATGGTCAATTCAATTTGAATCATTCAACTGTTTCTGTTTATGATTTATTGGGGAATATTCTAATAAAAAATTTAAACCATACTGATAAAATAAATTTGGATGTAAGCAAATTAACTCCCGGCATATATGTAGTTAAAATTGAAACGGGAACAAATTTGTTTACACAAAAATTTGTGAAGCAATAATAAAAATCAAACAAGAGTCTTTTGAAAAAGATACTGGTTTCACCGCTTAACTGGGGACTTGGTCATGCCACGCGATGCATTCCGGTAATCAATGAATTAATAAACAATGGCGCATCTGTAAGCATTGCAGGTGATGGAGAATCGCTGCGATTATTGAAACAGGAATTTCCTCAACAAACTTTTTTTGAATTGCCTTCTTATAACATTACTTACAGCAGTGGTGACAGTATGGTTTTTAAAATGCTTGCTAATTTTCCAAAAATCAGGAAGGCAATTACAGCAGAGCATGATGAATTAAAAGCCATTCAAAATCAAAATCACTTTGATATAATTATTGCTGATAACCGCTACGGAATGTATCATGAGGAAACATACAATATATTCATAACACATCAGATCAATATACAGGTCCCCAAACATTTAAAATGGTTGCAGCCATTGTTACTCAACTATAACCTGAAGCAGATTTCAAATTTTAAAGAATGTTGGATTCCTGATTTTGAAGGCGATGAAAACCTGAGTGGCGATTTATCTCACAACTGCAAACTGCCGGGTAACAGTTACTATATAGGTGCGTTAAGCAGGTTTGGAAGTTCGAAGCCAGAAGTCGGAAGTCTGAAGTCCGATTCTGATGTACCGGGATCTGATTTCCGACTTCCGACTTCCCATTTCAATTTACTTGTTATTCTAAGCGGCCCCGAACCACAACGAACTATTTTTGAAAAGATAATAATTGCGCAATTAAAAACCAGTTCGCAGAAAACACTCATAGTACAAGGACTCACTAATAATTTTGAAACAAAACAGTTGAGTGAAAATGCCTGGGCGGTTTCCTATTTAACATCTGAAACTTTATTTCAAAAAATAAAAGAAGCTGAATTAATTATCAGCAGAAGTGGTTATTCTACGATTATGGATTTAGCAGTGTGCGGCAAGAAAGCTGTTTTGGTTCCCACTCCCGGACAAACAGAACAGGAATATTTAGCCGAACAATTTCAAGAGAAAAATATTTTTTATTCCTGTAAACAACCGGATTTTGATTTGAATGATGTCATAAAAAAATCTGAAACATTCGATGGTTTGAAATTAAAAAATAATGGAAGCATGTTGAGTGAAAGAATAAAAGTTATTTTAAAGAACAAACTGTAAACTGCCTTACTGTGTTGTTATAACCAACTCACTTGTTTCAATTTCATTGCTTTTATGATTAGCGCGGTCAACAAGATAAACAGTAAATTTAATGGTATCCTTAATTACGCCAGGGGGCAATAACAAAGTTCGCGTAATATCACCTGATATAGATTTATTTTTCGCTTTAGGAGTAAGGTTTGGAATTCGCGCATCGAAACCGGGTGGTGGTAAAACAGGTGCTGTAAACACACCGTTTTTCTTTTCATAAAATGTAATGAATAAGTTCAATAAGCTTAACGAGTCCGTTGACAAAGCGCCTAAATCGCCATCGCCATCTTCATAATCAAAAACAAGTATTCCGAGAGTATCCTTGCCACTGCTATTTTGATTAGCTGTAAGCGATACAAAAGTAATCTTGGGAATTTCAGAAAGGTTATCAGATTTTCTGCATCCGTTAAAAATCAGAACCAGGATAACCGCTATCCATAAATTTTTCATTGTGCTAAATTAAATGGTTTATTTTAAACAACATCATTTAAATGTAAATATTGTGATAATAAAAGTTTATGATGTATAACTTGCGAGCCGAATTAAAGTTTGTGCCTTGTGGTTTCCAATTCAAACTCAGCAATGTGTCAGACACCCTGAAAAAGGTGTCTGACACAATTCTGTTTCCAATTTATAATTCCATTCAAAAAATGCCCTTAATAAAATCAGTAAAAGGAATTCATCCTAAAATGGGAAGTAATTGTTTCATTGCTGAAAATGCAACTATTGTGGGTGAAGTGGTAATGGGCGATAATTGCAGTGTTTGGTTTAATGCCGTTGTGCGTGGGGATGTAAATTCTATTACTATTGGTAACAACGTAAATATCCAGGATGGGGCAATCATTCATTGTACTTATCAGAAAGCTGCAACCGTTATCGGCAACAATGTTTCTATCGGGCACAATGCAATTGTACATGGCTGCACCGTAAAAGATAATGCGCTTATTGGCATGGGAGCAATTGTGATGGACAATGCAATCGTTGAAGAAAATTCATTGGTGGCGGCAGGTTCTGTTGTTCTTGAAAATACCATTATTGAAAGTGGTTGCATTTATGCAGGAATACCTGCAAAAAAAGTAAAGCAATTAAGTGCCGAACATTTTAAAGACCTTAATATGCGAATTGCAAATAATTATATTATGTATGCAGAGTGGTTTAAGGAAGACGCTATTTAAGGTTTGAACAAGAATCAAATCATCTGCTATGAAAAAAATTTTAGCCATTTTAATTTTCCTACCGCTCTTCACATTTGGGCAACAATACAACAGCGAAGTAATGCAGCAAATGAAAGAACTTGCTTTGCAGCAAATAAAGCAGTTACATGATGGCTGCCTGCTTGTTAGGTTGCCTCAAAATAAATTAGCGGTAAAGGCCCTGGTAAAGGCTGGCAAAACGGCTACAGCAGAAAAATTAAAAAGCGATTTAAATAAAATGAACCATAATATTGTCACCGCTTTCAATTCCTATTTCGACTTTTGTCCTGTTTATTATTTTTATGCTGAACACTCTGATTCTATTTTGAATAAAAATTTTAGCGGAATTATTTTAGACTCAAATTTTCAGATTATTGAAGCGCCTTTATTAATGGAAAAGAAATTTTTTGTAGTTGAGATTTGTAAAACAGTACCCGACACCTTGATGCTTAGGGATAGTTATAAGTATCGCGGAACTAATAGCGATGAAGAAATTAAGAAAAAAATTTACTACGAGGCATGCTCTAATCACATGAATTCGTTAGTGATAAAAAGCGATCGTTTCATTCAGCTATCCAAACCGTTTCCTTTTAAAAAAAATATTCTTTTTACAGATGGTATGCCCAAGGCGAAAAAAATCAAACGCGCAGTGAATAAAATAAATGCTAAACTTTATAACTATTACCAATGACCCTATGACTTTGCAAAGAAAAATCATTCCCCTTTTTTTTCTGTTGATTTTTATCTCGGTTTCTGGTTTTACGCAGGCAATACTTCCTTATAAAAACTCTAAACTATCAACTGATGAACGCATAAATGATTTGCTTTCGCGTATGACTGTTGAAGAAAAATTCTGGCAATTGTTTATGATTCCTGGTGAAATGAAAAAGGGCGATGAAGAAAAATATAAGGATGGAATTTTTGGATTTCAGATAAGTGCTGCCGGTGAAAATAAAGACGCTGCACAGCAGATGCTTAGATACGGCAACAGTGAAAATGCAATTGAACTCGCAAAAAAAATTAATGCAACACAGAAATATTTTGTTGAGCAATCACGATTGGGAATTCCAATTATATTTTTTGATGAAGCTTTGCATGGCCTGGTAAGAAGCAATGCCACTGTGTTTCCGCAGGCAATCGGATTGGCGGCAACCTGGGACACAACGATGATGCATAAAGTTGCTGGTGCAATTGCAGGTGAAGCAAAAGCCTGCGGTATAAGACAAATACTTTCCCCGGTTATAAATATTGCAAGCGATGTTCGCTGGGGACGCACTGAAGAAACTTATGGCGAAGATCCATTTCTTACTTCCGAAATGGGAGTTGCTTTTGTGGGTGAATTTGAAAAAAGAAATATAATCACCACGCCAAAACATTTTATTGCAAATGTTGGCGATGGCGGTCGCGATAGTTACCCGATACATTTTAATGAACGGCTGTTGGATGAAATTTATCTCGCTCCTTTCAAAGCTGTAATTGACAGAGGTGGTGCGCGCTCCATCATGACTGCTTATAATTCATTGGATGGAATTCCATGTTCAGCAAACGATTGGCTGCTGAATAAAAAATTAAAAAGAGAATGGGGCTTTAAAGGCTTTGTAATTTCTGATGCAGGCGCAACAGGCGGAGCAAATGTGCTGCACTATACTGCAAGAGATTACACTGATGCAACACAACAATCCATCACAAACGGTCTTGATGTTATTTTTCAAACTGATTATGAACATTACAGATTATTTATTCCACCGTTTTTAAACGGAAGTATCGAAATGAAAAATATTGATGCTGCTGTGCAAAGAGTCTTACGGGCAAAATTTGAATTGGGACTTTTTGAAAATCCTTACGTTAATGAAAAAGATGTTGCGAAAAATTTTCACTCCAATGAACATATTGAAATTGCAAAGCAGGCAGCGCTCGAATCAATTGTGTTATTGAAGAATGAGAAAAAAACTTTGCCATTAGATAAATCAGTTAAATCTCTTGCAGTAATTGGCACCGATGCAACCGAAGCGCGAATGGGCGGCTATAGTGGTCACAGCATTGAACCGGTAAACATTCTTGACGGTATAAAAAACAAAGTATCAAAAAATACCAAGGTAATTTATGCACCCGGTTGCGGACGGGAAACTAAAGAATGGAATGTGATTGAATCAAAGTATTTAAGCTGCCTCAGCAATGGAAAATTAAAAGGCTTGTATGCAGAATATTTTAATAACATAACACTTGAAGGCAAACCGGCTTTAACAAGAGTTGATGATAACATCAATTTCAACTGGACATTATTTCCTCCTGATGCAAAATTGAATCCCGATTTTTATTCAGTTCGCTGGACGGGAAAACTTCGCGCACCTGAAACAGGAAAATTTAAAATTGGTTTGGATGGCAATGATGGATTTCGGTTATACTTAAATAACCAACTCATTATTGACAACTGGAAAAAACAAACCTACAGCACTTTGCTCACTGATTATACTTTTAAGAAAGATAGCTTGTACAATATACGTGTTGAATTTTTTCAACCCAACGGAAATGCCCACATCAAACTAATCTGGAATGTAGATGTGATTGATAATTGGAAAACAAAAATCAGTGAAGCGGTAAATGCAGCAAAGAATACGGATGCTGCAATTATAGTTGCAGGAATAACAGAAGGCGAATTTCAGGATCGTGCTATGTTGAATTTGCCGGGACACCAGGAAGAACTCATCCAACAAATTGCTGCAACAGGAAAACCAATAATTGTTTTATTGGTTGGCGGAAGTGCTATTACAATGAACAAATGGTTAGATAAAGTAAACTGTGTAATTGATGTTTGGTATTCGGGAGAACAAGGCGGCAATGCTATAGCAGACGTTTTATTTGGTGATTATAATCCTGCAGGAAGATTACCAATAACGTTTCCCATATCCGAAGCGCAGTTGCCTTTGGTTTATAATCACAAACCAACAGGTCGCGGTGATGATTATAATAATCTTTCAGGGCTTCCATTATTTCCTTTTGGCTTCGGATTAAGCTATACCACTTTTGAATACAGTGAAATAAGATTTGATAAAAACACAATTTCAAAAACAGATTCAACAACAGTTAGATTCAAAATAAAAAATACAGGAACAGTTGAAGGTGATGAAGTACAACAACTTTACATCAGGGATTTGCTTTCATCAGTTGCACGACCGGTTATGGAATTAAAAGGATTTCAGCGGATTCATATATTGCCGGGCGAAACTAAAGAGGTTTCATTTTTAATTACTCCTGAACTGTTGAGTTTGTTAGATGAAAAGTTGCAAACTGTTGTTGAGTCGGGAGATTTCAAAATTATGATCGGTGCATCAAGTGCAGATATAAAGTTAATGGAAGTGCTTACCGTAAGGTAATGTTATCTCTTTCCAAAGTTTTTTTTAAAGATTTCTTGTAAAAAATATCATGCATCATATTCTGAAAATTGTATTTAATATTGTAAATCAAATTCCATTCTTATAAATCGGCACACTAAATTGAAAACAAAATGAAAAAAACCATTCTCCTGTTAACAGCAATTCTCTTTCAGCTAATTTCTATTGCGCAACCTGTATGGACTTCAAAAGCAAATTATCCCGGAACCGGCACATCAGAATTCAGGGCATTTTCAATAAACGGTAAAGTTTATATTGGAGGTCCTACGCCCGCTTTGTGGGAATACGAGCCTGCAGCAGATGTTTGGACTCAAAAGGCAACCTTCATAGGTGCACAACGTTCAAGTCCGGTTGCTTTTGCAATTGGAACTAAGGGCTATCTTGGAACCGGTGGTAGTTTGAACGACTTTTATGAATACGATCAGCCAACAAATACCTGGACACAAAAGGCCAACTTTGGCGGTTCGGGACGTGAAGGTGCATTAGGAATTGCCATTAATGGGAAAGGCTATGTTGGCACGGGTGGCAATTATCTGAACGATTGGTGGGAATATGATCCGGGCAGTGACACATGGACACAAAAAGCAAATTTAAATGGCCCCGGACGATATCATGGAGGTGCATTTTCTGTTGGCGGATTTGGTTATGTATGTAGTGGTTTTAATGGAGTATTTATGAACGATTTGCTCAGGTATGATCCTGTGAATGATACATGGACTTCAATGACAAGTTTACCCGGTGCGACCCGCGACAGGCCCGTGGGATTTGCAATCGGAAACAAAGGTTATATTGCAACAGGCTGGAACGGCAGTCAGTTGCAGGATTGCTGGGAATATGATGTTGCAGCCGATTCGTGGACATCAATGCCTCCATTCCCTCCGGGAGGTTGTTACAATGCATGCTCTGCCGTTGCTTCAAGTAAAGCTTATGTCGGATTAGGAGTTGGCTTAAGCGCTGCCAATTGGTGGGAGTTTGGAAATGCCTGTACTGCACAATCCGCAGTTATTGATGCTACCTGTTTTTCTGCCTGCAACGGATCTGTAACGATAACTCAACCTGATTCAAATGCAGTAGTAAGCTATTTATGGTCGGGAGGGCAAACGGTTTCAGCACTTTCAGGACTTTGCCCCGGAACATATACAGTAACAGTTACTGACACTTCCGGTTGTGTTTCAATCAATAATATTATTGTAGGCTCACAACCACCTATGATTGATACCTTCACTGCAGTTGAACCCGATTGTAACGGAGGCAATGATGGATCACTTTGTGTTGCAGTTAATAATGGTTTGCCGCCTTACTCTTTTATATGGTTCAATGGAGATACGGGCAATTGCATTTACAATTACCAGGCTGGCACCTATAACGTAACTGTTACTGATGCATCGGGCTGCACTCAATCATTTAACGGAGTAATTACTCAGCCGGTTCCGATTACAATTACAGCATCGCATACTGATGCTACCTGTGCCACCTGCAATGATGGTAGTGCAGCGGCAGGTGTTTTAGGCGGAACTCCTCCATATACTTACCTGTGGTCTAACGGATCTACTGATCCCTTCTTGCCAAGTTTGCTACCCGGAACCTATTCCATTTGCATCACTGATGCGAATGGTTGTTCAAATTGCGACAGTGTTACTGTTGGTGATCTTACCGCATTACAGCAACTCACTAATGGAACAATCAAAGTCAACCCAAATCCATTCAATAAGAAAATAGATTTTGAAATCCCTTTTGCGTTAAAAACAAAAACAGAAGTGAGTATAACTGATGCTGCCGGCCGAACAGTCTATTTTTCAGAATTTATCGTTAATAGTTTTTCTATAAATACCGATAGGTTTATCAAAGGAGTTTATCTTATTACACTTAAAACCAATGAGTGGATATATAGACAACCTATGATAAAAGCCAATGAATAATGCATAAATGGAATTGAGTTTTTCGGTAGTTGCAACAGTATTCGGATTGTTGAGCAGGTAGATTTAAGAATTATGATTCGCGCATCACTACGTGATATTTTAAAAGAAAATCTTACAGTGAAGTGAATATCGTTTTCTGCTTTTGGAAGAAGATTTCAGGATTCCTAATCCTTAAAAATATCTCTTACATCAAATTCATCATCATCATCATCGTCATCAAAAAAGTTGAAACCCATATCATTTTTAGCCTCCCAAAATTCGGCTACATAATCATTCAGATCAATTTTCTTTTGCTTATTCTTGCTCACATCCTTGCTGTTAAGCAAATCAACTAACTCATTGATGCGACTGTTACTTGTTTGCAAACCGGTAATTGCATCTTCAATAGAATCTGCATAAGTAAATTTACCTGCGGGGATAAAATCAATGATTTCCATATACTTTGGATTCATCGCCAGGGCGTTAATTTCAAAATTAAGTTCCTGAACACGCTCGTTCAGAAAACTGATGTAAGTATTGAACTGCTTTTCGGGAGCAGTGGCCGGGTCAAACTTTGAGTTTTGCAACCAATGCAATTCAATCTTAATCATAGTTGCCAGATCCTGGTCATTATATGCAACTGTAAGCTGTTTCATCCATTCTTCTTTCTCAATTTTTAAACTGTCATCAGTCTCCATATCGGGATGCAAAATTTTTGCAAGGCTGGTATATAAACTCTTTAAGCTTCTTTTCTCAAAATCTTCTTTTTCCTGCTGAAGCGCTTCTCTTTCTAACTGTTTTTTAGTTTTCTTTTTTTCCTTTCGTTGCGATTTTTTATTTAGGTTCTGTTCCTCCATTTCTATTTTCTTTTCCATCAAATCCTTCATGAACTTCGCAACTTCTTCGGGATCATGTCTGCCTAATTTACCCAGGTCATAATTATTCATATCAATATCCATCCCTTCAC
Source organism: Bacteroidia bacterium (assembly GCA_039931675.1). Taxonomy (GTDB): domain Bacteria; phylum Bacteroidota; class Bacteroidia; order AKYH767-A; family OLB10; genus JAEUTH01. Next base: position 27,777 of record JBDTRM010000224.1, read on the forward strand.
TTTTCAGCATTTCACTCAACATTTCGCCTCCCATTTGGTTGTCATGTTTACGCGCCTCGTCAATAGATATTTTATTCAGCGACTCATAAATTCTTTTAGTGTCGTCATCTAATTCGATATGAAACCCGATTCCACCCAATTCGTCAATCATCATTTGGGTAGCATCTTCCATTTGCTTTTTGCTGAGCTTTAATTTGGGGATGACATAATATGCAGCCTTTATCAGCCCCAAACGAATCTCACGACCTTCAGCCATAAGGGGTTCAAGTTTGGTTTTAAAAACAGTAAAAACTTCTTCGTAATGATTTTTGGTTTCTTCTGCTTTCTTTTCAAGCGATTCAATTTTTTTCAGCAGGTTGTTGAAACGTTTTGTTTTCGGGTCAACAGGAGCAACCCTTTTTTGCGGCACCACTTGTGCAAAGTCTTGGTCGAATAATTCCATATCTAAAATATTTTTTTCAAAGTAAAAGGTTTAGATTATTTCAAATATAAATTGTGAATATTTTTTGAAAAGTTTATTCCCGGCCCGATGCCTTTTTCAATAACATAATTGATGATTTGAATCCCGGTTTAAATTATTGAATTAGATTTGCCAATAAACTTTTAGTCTGCATGTCTGAATCGCATTTAAAATATCTCTCGATAAAAAATTTCAAAAGCATCAAAGATTTAAAAATTGATTGCAGGCGGATAAATATTTTTCTGGGGAAACCGAATGTCGGCAAGTCGAATATTCTTGAAGCGGTAGGTTTGTATGGTGCGCCTTATAGCATTACAAAATGGAATAAGTTTTTTCAAAATGGTTATTTAAGATTTGATGACCTGAGAAATTTATTTCATTTCAATGATAGAAAAGAAAGTATTCTTGTTGATTCTAATATAAGTAAATCGGTTTTTAGATTTGATTCCAACACTGAAAAATATTTATTCTATTCTGCACCTCATCCACAAGGTTTGAAGGCTGAATGGGATTTGAAAAGGGATAGCAATGAAGTTTTAGATAAGGACTTCATTAACAAACTTAATAGCAAGCAGGTTGAAGGGAAATATCCTTCATTTGCAGTTTTAATGGATGAAAATTGCTTTTTCGAAAATGAAATACCTAAACAACGTTTTAAAGGTTGGGTGAGGAAATATGACTTTTTAAAATATTCAAAAGCAAACGAAGTTGGTTCCGAAAAATTTGATTCTTTTCTCTTGCCCAATCATGGTAATAATCTGTATCAGATTCTGAATTCGAATCATGCATTAACCGAAACCGTTTCTCAATACTTTGAAGAATATAACCTGGAATTTGTTTTGGATGAAGAGTCAAACAAGTTTTTGATTCTTAAAAGAGAAGGCAAGGTTGTAAAAAGTCTTCCATTCTCGCTCATTGCAGACACGCTTCAGCGAATCATTTTTCACTTGGCTGCGATAAAGTCAAACGAAAATGCAGTATTGATTTTAGAAGAACCCGAAGCACATTCATATCCTGTTTATATTACCATGCTTGCGCAAGAGATTATAAAGAGCAGCAGCAACCAGTTTTTCATTGCAACACATAGTCCTTATCTTTTAAACCATGTTTTAGAAAATGCAAATAAGGAGGAAGTTGCTGTATTTGTTTGCTCTTATGATAAGCACGAAACAAAAGCGAAAATGCTTAGTGGCAATGAATTGAATGAATTGATAAACTATGGAGTTGACATTTTTATGCAAATAGATTCATACGCATGATGAATGAACTTTGTTTTGTAACAGAGTGTTTTGTTGAAACCAGAGTTACTCAAATCCTTTTACAAACTAATGGACACCTTAACCATCAACATGGAAAAGGGAAAGTTATAAATACTCTTGAAGGCGCTCTAAAAAATCAAAAAGCTGTCGGTATCGTTGACCACGACAAAATAAGGGGCAATCAGCAATCTGAACTTTATAAATATCATTTGAAAGAAGATGACTCTGTAAATTTTTTGAAATTGCTAAAGCACAGGCAGCGTGAACATTTTATTATTGTTGTTTGTCCTGCGTGGGAAAAATGGTTAATGAATTGTTGTTCTAATGCGGCAATCAATCCTGTTGAATTTAATTTGCCTGCAGATTTGGAAGGGCTTTGTGACATTACAAAATCGAAAGACATTCATAAAAACGAAGAATTTAAAAACCTTATCAAAACGCTTATCAGAAAAAATGTACCACCAATTATTAAACTTAGAGATTGGTTGATAGAAATGAAAGAAAAATAAAATATTGGCAGAAAATAAAATGCTGCATCAGGGAAACAGTTCCTACTTTCTTATCTCAGCACCTAACTTCTTTTCAAAATTTTCCATCAGTTTATTCATCACTTTGTCAATCTCTTTATCCTGCAAAGTTTTTTCTTCATCGTAAAGTGTGAAACTTAATGCGTAAGATTTTTTGTTGTTGGGAATATTTTTGCCTTCATACACATCAAACAAATTTACACGCTTTAAATATTTGCGCTCTGTTTCAAAAGCTAATCTTTCTAATGCTTCATACTGAACAGCTTTATCTAATAGCATGCTTAAATCACGTTTCACTTCAGGATACTTTGGAATTTCTGTGATGACAACTTTTGCCGCATTTGCAAGCTTCACTACTTTATCAAAATTGATTTCGGCATAATAAACTTCCGTTTCAATATCGAATTTTTTCAGTAATGATTTTTTCAATAAACCATAACGCCCCACATATTCTTTGCCTGAATAAATTTCTATCAACTGTGAAAAGTTGGGCGATGTTGCATCTGTTTTTTCTTTAATGGTGGTGATGTTTAAAGTACGGGAAATATTTCGAACCAATGATTTTAAAAAGTAAACGGAGTTCTGTGTGCTGGCACCAAAGCGGCTTTGCGCATTACGAGAACCTGAAAGAGTTATGCTCAAATAATTATCTTCAATAAATTTTTCTCCGGCTTGCTGATAAACATTTCCGTACTCAAATAATTTCAAATCTTCGTTTCTGCGGTTGCTGTTATAATGCACTGTTTCCAAAGCAGAAAATAAAAGCGTGGCGCGCATTACATTCAAATCAGCGCTCAATGGATTCAAAAGTTTTACTGCCTGTACTTTATTATCGTTCCATTCAGCATAAATTGATTTGGTTAATGAGTTAGCCAACATCTCATTAAAACCTTGTGCAACAAAATACTCAGCAATTTTTTCTTTGTATTGAAAACGCTCCTGTCCTTTAAAATTTACCGGTGATGAATTTAATTTTTTTGGTAACGGAATTTTATTGAAACCATAAATGCGCATCACTTCTTCAATCACATCAATCTCGCGTTGCACATCTACTTTAAATGGCGGAATATGTAATTGCAATACATCATCACTTTCAGAAACAATTTTTATTTCTAATGCTGTGAGAATTTTTTTCACGTCCTCTTTCTGCATTTCAATTCCCATCATTGCAAAAAGTTTTGGGTAAGAAAACGTAACTTCAAAATCATTAACAGGGTTTGGATAAATGTCAAAGATATCAGAAGCAACTTCGCCACCTGCAATTTCCTGCAACAAAAGCGCAGCACGTTTCAAAGCATAAATGGTTATATTAGGGTCTGTACCGCGCTCAAAACGAAAACTTGCATCAGTCTTTAAACCATGATGTTTGCTTGCTTTTCGAATGTCAACAGGATTAAAGCATGCGGATTCCAAAAAAATATTTGTTGTGCTTTCAGTCACACCGGAATGAATGCCACCAAAAATTCCCGCCATGCACATTGCTTCCTTTTCATCACAAATCATTAATTCACTTCCGTTCAGTTCTCGCTCCACGTTATCAAGCGTAACAAATTTACTTCCCACCTGAAGTTTTTTAACTATTACTTTATACCCTGAAATTTTATCTGCATCAAATGCATGCAAAGGCTGACCGATTTCGTGCAAAACAAAATTGGTTAGGTCAACTACATTGTTGATACTCTTTACTCCTATTGATTTTAAAAAGTTCTTCAACCATTCAGGTGATTCTCCAACTTTTATATTTGTAATTGTAATTCCTGAATAGCGTAAACATGCATCAGTGTCTTGTACTGTTACATCAACTACAGATTGCTTCGTTCCTCGCAATGACGAGTAACCGTTAACATCAGGAAGTTTTAGTCTTGAGGGATTGGTCAAACTTAAAAGTCCTTGTATATCGCGAGCTACACCAATGTGTGAAGCCGCATCTGCCCGGTTGGGTGTGAGGCCAATTTCGAAAATCACATCGCGATAAATTTTTAAATAATCTGCAGCCGGTGTTCCTACTTGTGCATCATCATCTAAAATTAAAATGCCGGCATGCCCAGTGCCAAGACCAATTTCATCTTCGGCACAAATCATTCCTTCACTTGCTTCGCCACGTATTTTTGATTTCTGAATTTTAAAAGGCTCTCCGGTTGTTGGGTATAAAGTTGCACCAACCATAGCCACCAAAACTTTTTGTCCTACAGCAACATTGGGCGCACCGCATACAATATGTAATGCTGCATCGCCACCAGCATCAACAGTTGTTATGCTAAGCTTATCTGCATTGGGATGTTTCTCACAAGTTAAAACCTTTCCTACAACAATGCCTTGCAAACCACCTTGAATAGACTCATAGCGCTCAGTTCCTTCCACTTCGAGACCGCTTTCAGTTAAGCGCTCGGCTAACTGCGAAGGTGTGTAGTCAAAGTCAATATATTTTTTGAGATAGTTATAAGAGATTTTCATTGCGATTGCTGCTCAACAAATTATTTTTGTGAGGCGCAAAAATAATGGAACATGCGGGATATGAAAGGCATGTTTTTAAATCACAATATCGTAATGAGTTGTTTCTGTATCTAACTCGCAATAAAAAATCAACTCAATAAGTTATCTTCATAACGGTTACCTTATCATTATGCAGGCAGGGGATAAATAAATTATTGCCTATTTGTTCTAAGCTTTTGGGGGTTACAAGCGCCTTATAGATTAAATCAATTCCCTGTGGAAATATTACCAACTCATCTTTGTCATCTTCATTCAATGTTTTATTGGTCATTGTTCCATCTTTCAACACATTGTAGTCATACACCTTTTTATCATCGTTAAAGAGAATGTGCACGTTATCTTTTGCTGCATATATTATTGATGAGCCATAATTAGTGAATTTTGCACTGCTAAAAAATCCCGGTTTTATGCCTTTAATTTTTTCGCGCCTTTCAATTTTGTTAATCCATTGAAACTTGCCCGACTTATCAAAAGAGGTAATATATATATTATTATAAATAGGAGGATAAGTTGTATGTTGCATTTGACTTCCCCCGGTTAGCACCGTTTGAGACGGAGTAAAGCACTCAATTACAAACAAGGTACTTCCATCATCCATCTTTAAGGCCTTAGATATTTTTTGCTTATCGCCCTTATCTTTCCTTATAGTTTCAAATTGATGATAAACAGTTTCGTCAGCTTCCATAGTAACCCGGTCGCTGATTTCTGCGGTTTTCAGATCTACGGTATAAGAATAAAATCCTGACATTATTGTATTCCTTACCTTTTCACTATTGCCCAGTGTAAACCCGGCAATAGTTAATTCTTCAGTGCTCTCATTATATATTTTACTTGAAGAAACTGCTTTGATCTCGTCAAACGATGGAATATTAATTTTTTTAAGATGCGGATTTAATATATCAATAACTGAATAGCTAAGCATCATTTTATTACGTCTTTCATTCCCGAAATTTATTTCGCTACCCCAATCCCAGTGCCATTGCGATTTATAGAGAGCCTTATTTTCAATTACGAGGTAATGCCCAAAAAGCATCATAGACGTGCTAACGGAGTTATCATCTTCACCATTATCATTCTCAATGGGTATATTGAGATCTATAACCTGTAACTTATCGTTCAAAAGAAGATAATGTGGATTTGACCCATTTGAAACACCACCTATTAATAAATACTTTTGATCATTCGACACCTGGCTCGGTAGCGCGAATAGTCCACTATTCGTATAATGACCGGGCTGTAAAGTGTCAATACAGGTTGTTTGAATAATTGCTGGCGAATTGTCAATGCTGGCTATGTTAACAAGTGAGTACTTCATCTTTGAATGATCGCCATACTTTGCATATTGCACACACGACAACTTGTTGTTGATTACAAAAGATGACTTGTTAACTTGTATATCAAGGTCTTTTCTAAGTTTTTTAACATCATACTCCTGCTTTATTTTAAGGTCGAAATCAAGTTGCTGAAGAGTTCCCTCGTATTCCCAGTCACCATCAGCTCCGCTCCAATCGTGCTTTACCACGTAGAGCTCATTGTCAGAACTTTTTAAAATTTCAAGAAGCGTTTTGCCCTTGTACTCAACCGGAGCGAAAGAAATTTTTTGTGCTGCTGCACTTGTTGCAAAATACAATAAAGCAATAATGAAACGGGTTGATTGAAGATTCACAATATTAAATGTTTAAAGGGTTTGTCAGTAAAGTGATAAAAGGCAATGATAAAATAATAAAAAACATAAAAAATCAATTTCTGGTGAAAATCAATTTCTGAGGAGTGTTGGTTCTTAGTTTATGCCGAAAGTACTTTTAGTGCGCGAATTCGAACTATTAAAACCCTTTTACATGTTCAATTGAAAAGCCGGAGCCGGTAACATTTACATCAGCTACTTTATCATCAGCATCGTAAGTTGTTTGAATCTTAACTTTTTTACCACCAATTTTATTTACAGCCCAGGTTAGCATATCTAACTTTTTGTTTTTCTTTTTTCCTGGATCCATAAAATCATCATTACCTGTTAAGCGCGCTAATTTTTCATTTGCAAATTGGCTTGCCGCTTCCTTTACCGTTACGGGTTGACTCAAAGCCATTGAAGGATTGTTGTTTTCAGTGGATGTTTTTGGAGCAACTGTATTTTGATTGTCCGGAGTATTGTTTTGTGCAACAGGATTTTGAACAACAGGAACTTGTTGCGGAAGATTATTTACAGGTTCCTGTTTGGGCTGAGGATTTTGTTGTTGTGCGACATTTTGTTCAGGAGTATTTTGATTGTTTTGAATTTGCTCTTGTTGCCCTTTCTTTTCATGTTTCTTCTTAACATCATTCGCAACTTGTTGCTCTTGATTTTTATTTGGATTTTTCTTCTCTTCAGTATAAGATTTTAGTGCAGGTGTTTTTATTTCATCACCATGAATTGTTGACTGCACTGAGTTTTGGTTAACCGAATCATTTGATTTTTGATTTTCTTTTGCAGGATGGTTGCCACTATTATTTTTATCATTTACAACTGCAACTGAATTGTTTCCAGCGGGGTTAATCTCTTGTGATGAATAAAAATAAATGCCCAAAAACAGCAAAATGCTTGCTGCTATACTGATGGTATAAATTAAATTCCTGTTACCGAACATGGAGATTGCTTTTTTCAACTCCCCTTTGTTCGGATATTTTATTGAAGCATCGGCAACTAATTTTGCTTTTGAATACAAAGTACGGTCGCGCTCCAGCTCAGGGTTAGCCGCAACAATTGTATTTAACCGTTTTTGTTCTGCTGGGTTGATATCCCCTTCCAACTCAGCGATTAAAAGCGGTTGAGCGGTAACAGTTTCTTCCGGTATTTTTTTAAGCAATTCCTTGCCGGGAAAAACTTCAGCTTCATCACCTAATTTGGTTTTAGAATAAAGCAGCTTGTCTTTTTCAAATTGCTTGTTGGCAGCTATAAAATCATTTAATGCCTTTTGTTCATCGGCAGTTAAATCACCTTCCAATTCAGCAATTAAAAACTGCTGCACATTGTCAGCATTTATTTCTGCCTTTTTTAAAAAAGCTTTGTTGGGAAAAACATCTGTTAAATCATCAGTGAGTTTTATATTTTCAAAAGCATCAAACTCCTCCAGCAACTCAGGATGTTGTTCTAAAAACAAAAACAACTCCGCTACCTGTTCGGCAGGTAGTGTTCCCTCGTGATAATCGAGGAACCAGGATTCGTAATTGCTTTTATTAATCATTTTTTAATTTGATGTCCTGCTTTTGTAATTCATACTTTGGGTCATGCTGAGCGAAGTCGAAGCAGTGTGTTGGCCTTCCCACATGGTTCGACTTCGCTCACCATGACCCACACACAATAATTCTAAATCAAATTCTTCACACTTCCTAAATATTCTTTCAATGCCTGCCTGCCGCGATAGATATAAACTTTAACTTGAGACTCACTTAAATCTGTTATCTCACCGATCTCTTTGTAATCATATCCCTCATAATCGCGAAGCAAAATTACATTTCGTTGTATTTCGGGCAACTTGTTTATTGCTTCGCGCAATATCACTTTTAAATCGCTGTACTGATCGCTGTGCGAATGATTATTAAAATCCACCTCACCAAAATCAGCCTTCTTTTTATCCCTGCGGATTTTTGAAATCATAGTGTGATACGCAGTAGTGAAAATGTACGACTTTACTTTTTCATAATTCACATTGTCTTTATTAATCCACAATTTTTCGAAAGTATCCTGCACAATGTCGCGGGCATCATCCTTATCCTTTATATTGTGGAGGATAAAGCGATATACACCGTCTGAGTGTGCATCAACACTTGTATTATACTCTGCTGTGGTCAATTTTCTCGAAGCGTAAATTGTGGGTCAAATATAATTTATGTTTGCTTTTATTAATAGTGTGACGATCAGGAGTTTTGAAAAGTTACAGGGTGAAGGGAGTATATTTTAAAAATGATAGCATTTTGGAATTTGTCATTTTGTATAATGCATTCGATACAATCGCGCGCAAAGAAGAAGCCAGGAAAAGCTACACGAAGGCGAAGACCAGGAGACATTGCACCTGCGCCAGCCTGTAACAGCGAACTTCAGTTCGCTCCATTAATTTTTTTACAACTCTGACACCATTATTTCAAACTTGAAAAAGGACATCTAAAATGCAGTTCAATCAATTGAAACCCTGCAACTTTTAATCCTTGTGAAACTCTTACATTTATATAGTATTTTTCCCAACCCAATTCAATTGATAACATTACCCCATAAAACTAAATCTCATGAAAAAGGAAAAAGGCAATCTGCAATTACCAATTAGCAAAAGAAAAAAAACTGTTATTGAAATACTTAGTTCGGTTGTGTCCGCCTCAAGGCGGATTGGGGTGTGGTTGGGCAAACAAGATGCTCTTAACTTTAGAACTCTAATATATAGAAATAAATTCCTAATTCTTAATTTCTCATTCTTGTTTTTTTTCACGGCTTCCTTTGCCCAGCAATCCATTCCATATTGTGATAACTTTAATGGTGCGACACTATGGACTGTGACTACATTATCAGGTTCGGCATGGCAACAAGGCTCACCAACCTATGGAACCACTAACTCCTCGCATACACCACCAAATTGTTTTGATGTGGAATTAGCTGCGGCATATTTAGACAACACTATAACTTATCTCAATTCGCCTGCAATTAATTTTTCAAGTGCTCCGAATACAAAACTCAGTTTCTGGCAAAACCGGAATTCTGAAGCCGAATGGGATGGCACACGAATGGAATATACCACAGACAGCGGAATTACCTGGACATTGTTAGGTACAGTTGCCGACCCTAATGCTTCCAACTGGTATAATAAGGCTATTATCAATTCAAGCGGTTTGCCTGCCTGGGATAGTAGTTCTGTAGGGTGGATTAAATCAACTTATAACCTAGCATTCTTAAATGGCAATCCATCTGTAATGTTCCGTTTTGTCTTTACTTCAGATGCATCAATTGTGTGGGATGGATTTTCAATAGATGATTTTTGCATCTCATTACCACCCAATACTGATATTGGTGTTGATTCTGTTCTCACTCCACAATCACCGGTTATTGCGGGCGTATCTGTTCCGGTTCAGGTGCGTGTGCATAATTATGGTTTGCTTGCCGCAACCAATTTTAACGTGTATTATAAACTTGATAATGGTACAGCAATTGGTCCAACTAATTATCCAGGTTCATTAGCACCCGGAAGCAGTGTAACGGTATCCTGCTCCAACATTATTATTCCTGCAGGCACTCATATCTTTTCTGCTTATTCGGTAATTACAAATGATGGCGACCAATTTAATGATACCACATCAATTGTGATTAATGCATTTGCACAGGCAACTTTGAGTTACTGTAATTCATTTGACACGGGCAATAACGATTGGATAAACATACCCATACCGGGAAGCACAAATAACTGGGAGTTGGGCACACCTTCCTATGGGGTAACATCTTCTCCTCATAGTGCTCCTAACTGTTGGGATGTAAATCTTAATACAGCATGTAACATAGGCGGTGCTAATTTGTTCTCCCCGATTTTTGATTTTTCATCAGCCATAAATTGTTCAATGGAGTTTTGGCAAAACTATAATACCAACTTAAACACCGATGGTAATACATTGCTCACTTCGGTTAATGGCGCACCATATACCGTGCTTGGCACAGTTGGCGACCCCAATGCAACTAACTGGTATAATACCGTAACTTTACCCGGAAGCCTTTATGCGGGATGGAGCGGCTACAGTGCAGGATGGGTTAAGAGTACTTATAATTTATCTGCATTTAACTCAATCGGAATTGTGCAGTTTCAATTTCACTACATCGGTAATTCAACTATTGATGGTTTTTCAATTGATGATTTTTGCATCATACAACCACAGCCAATTGATGCAGGAGTGGAGCAAATTTTAGAGCCCGGTTCTGCAGTAACTGCCAATACGCTACAACAAGTAAAAGTTAGAGTAAAAAATTACGGCACACAGCCATTTAATTCATTTACTGTAGCCTACCAGTTAGATGGAGGTGCGGTTACAGGCCCAGTTAGTTTTCCGTTGCCGCTAACACCTGGCAGTTCTGCAGATGTTATTATGCCTGGCGTAATTATCCCAACCGGTGCTCACACACTTTGCGCATACACAACGTTAGTGGCCGATGGCAATCATTTTAATGATACAACCTGTAAAAGTGTTACCGGGGCAAGTATTGTAACACTGCCTTACAGTGATAATTTTGATGGTGCAAACCCGGGCTGGTCAGCCTCAGCCATAAATGCCGCCACTATATGGGAAAACGGAACGCCTGCTTTTGGTACAACTAATTCTGCTTACTCTGCTCCTTTTTGCTGGGATATTAATCTTAATACCGGTTATGAGTCCCAAGCCATCGCAACATTAACATCGCCCTATTTTGATTTTACAAGCGCCATTGATGCAAGGCTTAAATTCTACACAAATTATAATACTGAAATAAATTGGGATGGTGTAAGATGCGAGTATCGTGCAGTAGATACTGTGTGGCATGTATTGGGCAATGTTGGTTCACCCGGATCAGTTAACTGGTATGATTTGGCTGCTATTAATTCAAGCGGATTGCCTGCATGGGCAGGCGCTTCGGGAGGATGGCAGCAATCAGAATATGATAGTTTGAATATGCTTAGTGGTGCAGGCGATGTTCAATTCCGCTTTGTTTTTACTTCTGATTTTTCTGTAAACATGGATGGTTTTTCAATTGATAATTTTGAAATAGAAATACCACTCTCAAATTCAGCGGGCACACAAGCTATCAATACACAAAATATTTTATTGTCGCCTGCTCCGCAGTATTACCAGACGTTATTAGTTAACCGCGGCATAACCCCTTTGAATACTGTTACAGTTTCACTTAAGGTTGATAACACAACAGTGATTGCAGAAACGCCAACACTCACCCCACCGCTTAATTATAATGAATCGCGCTGGTATAGTTTTATTTCCCCGTGGAATGCAACTGCAGGTGCACATACCGTTTGCGCTTACACGAACAATCCAAACGGTTCGGCAGATTTGAACAATTATGATGATACTACTTGCTACGCATACACCGTGTTAGACTCTGCATCCGTTTTTCCTTACTGCAACGATTTTGAAAACACCCCTGCGTGGCCTGCATTCAACCCGCAAACCTGGGCTGTGGATAATCTGTGGGCTGTTGGTACCCCGGCAAAGCCAGTAATTAACAATGCTCATTCAGGAGTGAAATGTTGGCTTACAGATTTAAATACAGGCTATGGTGCAAATGAATCAAGCGCATTAATCTCGCCCGTTTTTCATGTGCAGCAAGGTAATTGTTATCGTTTAAGTTTCTGGCATGAATTCAATACTGAATATTTAAAAGATGGTGGAACCGTTGAGCTTACATCTGATAATGGCGCTAACTGGACAGTAGTTGGCTGGGCCGGAGACCCCACATGGTTCAACACAAACTATGTTGCAGCATTTGGCAATCCCCCGATTACATCTGGTTGGTCAGGCGCACAAACATGGACTTTGGCACAACATGATATTTATGCACCTGCAACAGGAGAATATATTTTCCGTTTCCGCTTTGGCTCCAATAGCAACAATAATGGTTATGACGGTTGGGCTATAGATGATGTATGTTTTGAAGAAATAGCTTCTCCCTGCACAGCAGGTATTGCGGATTATACAGGCAATGAGTTTTACATCTCACAAAATGAGCCCAATCCTGCAAATGAAACAACTACTATTCATTTCAATCTCGCATCAAATAAAAAAGCAACCTTGCGTATAACTGATGTGTTAGGAAGTGTAGTTTTTGAAAAAGAAGTTATAGGCACACAACTTACACTCGATTTAAAAAACTTTAAGAGTGGTGTTTATTTTTATGAATTACAAAGCGGGGAGAAACGATTGGTTAGGAAGATGGTGGTTGTAGAGTAGAACATCTGACACCATATAAACATATATTAAATTAGTTGTAAAGTCTATTTTATTGAAGCCTTTTTCAACGCATCAATATAAATCTTCCTGATACTATTTTTTTCTTCGTGTTCGCAGATTTTTTCAATTACAGGAATTAAGTCTTTTGTGCTTTTATGTTTTGTTTTAATTATCTGACCAAGTGCAAAAGCGGCACTCCATCTTACAACAGTTCCAGTATGGTCTGTATTGGTTAGTAAGTTTTTTATTGCTGCATCTAATTTGTCGGGAAAAAGGTGAGCAATATTTCCGATAACTTTTGCTGATTCCCATTTTACTCTTGGAGCTTTTTCTGTCAATAAATCCGAAACAAAATTTAAGCAGTCCAATGTTGCAATTGAAGGTTTGATTTTTGTTGCAAATTCCATTGCCTCAATACAAGTTGCTTTTGGTGAGTCCTTAGCAGTCTTAGCAAATTTTATCAACTCCTTCATTTCAATGTTCTTGTCCAAAATCAATTTGCTGATTGTTTCTGTTTTTTCTTTTGATTTAATGCTTTTGTCGTTGATGATTTTTTCTAATTCCATAATTGATGATTTCTATATTAATTTGAAGTTGATGTTTAATGTTAGCATTCATTCTCATTTTGTTAACCACCATTTATTTTTCAGTTCATACTTGTCTTTCAATACTTCAATATATTCTGAAAAATCATTGTAAGATTTCCATCCATTCATTTCGTATTTTTTGCAAACTCGCATTTCTCCATCTCCGCACATAAAATCGAAAACAAAAGGCAAACGATAATCTCCCCAAATACATTTCATTGCTTCTTTCGATTTATAATTCGTCCAGGTGCCAACAAAAGTTCTATTCCAATATCCATCACTCATAGTTTCAGATTCGTCAAGCAACATTTTCCTGTTTATGTTATCAGCATAAAAAGAACATTCCGTTACGCCTTTGAAAATTCCACTGTGATGTTGTGATTTGTCTTCATAGAAAATATAATCTGCAAAAAGTTTTCCGCAAGATTTATGTTCTGAGTAATCGCATGAATCAAAAAGAGAAACTTTGAGTAGTTTTATTTCTCCTTTGAAACTGCAAATGTTGTTGTTCACATTTGATTTGCCTTCTATAAAATAAGTGTCGGGTTTATTTTTGCTCAGCGATACTTTTTCAATATGAAATCTGATGCGCTGATAATTTAAACCTAACACTCCGTTTTGTTCAGTGTTCTCAGTTAACCAAATTGCACTGAAGTCAAACTGTTTTGTTTCTTGCAATTTGTTGGTGTCACCGGCATAAGTTTTTGTACGCAAGAAAAAATATTCTTTGCTATAGTCAATTTGCTCAGGATTAAAATTTTCGCAAAGGTGTCCGTTGTAGTATGGGTCAAAATGAATGGGATTGTCTGGTTTTAAGGTGCAGCTCTTCCGGTCGCAATAGTTCTTTTTTACAATATCATTGTTTGTTTGCCCGAAACAACACAGAACGGTTGTGAAAATAATTAAAGTAAAACGCAGTGCTAATTTCATTAAAGGTGTTGCTTAATTTTTTCTTTTTACAGAACCTGCACAAACATCACCTTCTTCAATTCCATCTAACCACACTTGCAAAGTTTTTATTCTGTCAGTTGTAAGTTGCGATAGATAATTTGAAACACACATCGGTTGCACACTTCCATAAGAATGATTGGCAGGATATTTCATTTTCAATTCTGCATCTCTGAATTTAATCCAGATTTTTTGAGATGCGATGAGGTTTTTAATGAAAGTAGTATCAGCCGAATATTCCTTCAGTATTTTTGTATAAACAACATTTAAAGTTGAATCATCTTTTTGATAATTGATTTTTGCTGTATGATTCATTTCGCTTTGCGATTGTGCAAAGAGCTTGCTTGTAAAAAGAAACAGAATAAAAATTTTAATCAAAAATTTTTTCATTTAATATGAGTTTGCGTTAACGATTATTTGTTGATTTACTTTGTTCTTCCTCCAACTATTTTATCATACTCAATGTCGTTAGGTTCCCATAATTCAATTTTAATTCCTTCCATATCCATAATGTGAACGAACTTTCCATATTCAAAAGATTCAATTTCATCTGTAATTGTTACACCTTCTTTTTTCAATTGTTCAACAAGTGCTTCTAAATTTTCTACACGATAATTTATCATGAATTCTTTTGTTGAAGGTTCAAAATATTTTGTGGTTTCAGTGAATGGACTCCATTGTGAAAAACCCTTTTTGTCGGCATCATCAGCTTGTCTCCATTCAAAGCTGGTTCCGTATTGGTCTGTATCTAAACCAAGATGTGTCCTATACCATTCCTTCATTTTGTCGGGGTCTTTACACTTAAAAAAGATTCCGCCTATTCCAGTTACTTTTTTCATTTGATAAGTTATTGTTTGGTATCGTATAAATTCAAATTAATACTTTAATTGTGGTCGCAAGTTATTTTAAAATTGCTGATTACATTCATCAATCATTGATGCTCAAAAAACTTCAATTCATTATGGTTATAGGATTAGCAAATCCACTTTTGGCGCAAGTCAACACTAATGGTGTTGATTCTTTTACAATTAAAACAAATGCCATCATGAGTCAAATGACTTTGCAGCAGAAGGTAAATGAAATGAGCGGCAACGGCATTGAGAAACTTGCAATTTCTTACTTGCTAACTAAGCGTATAAACCCTGTAAAATTTGGTGGGAATAAAAAGCTGGGAATTCCTGAAGGCGTTTTTTTCGATGGACCACGTGGTATCGGTTCGTATAAAGGAGCAACTGCTTTTCCGGTAACATCAGCAAGAGCAGCATCGTGGGATGTTGATTTAGAAAAACGCGTTGGTCTTGCTATGAGTGAAGAGTGTCGCGCATTAGGTGGTAATTATTTGGGAGCAGTGTGCGTAAATTTATTGCGTCACCCAGCAAACGGACGCGCGCAGGAAGCTTATAGTGAGGACTCATTTCTTACAGGTGAAATGGGAGTAGCATTGGTAACCGGCATTCAAACAAATAATGTGCAGGCTTGCGTAAAACACTTTGCTTTAAACAGCATGGAAAATAATCGCTTTGGAGGAAATATTAAAATTGACGAACGCAGTTTGCATGAAGTCTATTTGCCGCATTTTAAAAAAATTGTTCAGAGCGGGGTTGCTTCAGTAATGAGCGCTTATAATAAAGTTAATGGTGAATACTGTGGAGAAAACCAAAATCTTTTAGTTGACATTTTGCGTAAAGAATGGGGCTTTAAAGGTTACGTAAGTTCCGATTGGCAATATGGATTGATGGATGCAGAAAAAGGAATCAATGCACAAATGAATATTGAAATGCCTTCTGCAAATTGTTATAAGTATAAAACAATTCAACAACTGCTTGGAGCAAATAAAATAACCATCAACCAGATTGACTCATTAATTTTTCCAATTATCCGCACCAAGTTGGTTTTTGAAGCGGCAGGTTCACACCAAAAATTTTCAAAAGATTTATTGGGATGTAAAGAGCACATTCAATTAGCACTTGAAGTAGCTGAAAAAAGTATCGTGCTTTTAAAAAACGAAAGCAATGTTCTACCGCTTTCGAAAGATTTAAAAAGCATAGCAATTGTCGGTTCATTGGCTGAGTATAAGCAGACAGGAGACAGAGGCAGCAGCAGGGTTTTACCAAAATATATTGTAACGCTTAAAGATGCATTGAAAAATTATTGTCCTTCAAGTACAAAAATTCTTACGGCAAAAAATAGCGACACAGATAAATTAAAATCTATTTGTAGTGAGGCTGAAGTTGTTATAGTAATGGCAGGTTACACTTATAAGGATGAAGGTGAATACATCAGCATGGGCACAATGAGAGACAGCACCAACCCGGATAAAAAAAGCATACCAACTTCCCTCGGACTTTTTGGATTGGGTGGTGACAGGAAATATATTCATCTGCATCAAACGGATATTGATGTAATCAAATTAGTAGCAAGCCTGAATAAAAAAGTAATTGTTTGCCTCGTTGGTGGAAGTGCAATTACCGTTGAAGAATGGTATGTGCAAGTGCCCGCTGTGCTGCATACTTTTTATAGTGGTATGGAAGGAGGCAATGCACTTGCGAAAATACTTTTCGGTGATGTGAATCCAAGTGGCAAACTGCCATTTACTGTGCCGGTTGATGCAGACGATTTGCCAGAGTTTAATTCTTTTGCAAAAGAAGTAACTTACGGTTACTATCACGGTTATACATTATTTGGCAAAACGCAAAAACCAGTGCGATTCTCATTTGGTTATGGTTTAAGTTATACCACTTTTCAGTTGAGCGATCTGAAAATTGAAAACAAAAATTTATCCGAAAATGATACGCTGCATGTATCTGTAAAAATAAAAAATACAGGCAACAGAACAGGTGCGGAAGTGGTGCAACTTTATATTGGTTTCGAAAACTCAAAAATAGACAGGGCTAAAAAGCTGCTCCGCGCTTTTTCAAAAATTGAATTGCTTCCTAACGAAGAAAGAATTATAAATTTTGCTGTGCTCCCATCGGACCTTGCTTATTACAATGCAGAAAAGCACGGATGGGAAATTGAAAAAATTAATTACAAAGTTCTTGTGGGCAATCAATCAAGTGATTCCAATTTTCAAAAGAAGGAATTTGAAATACGTTAATTCATTTGCTGATAGATATTAATAGAGCGATACTTATTTATTTTATCAGAATCAATTTACTCCCATCCCATTTGTAATATTTCGTTCGGTTGTTCACCACCTTTGATGTGTAATTTCCATCAGCATTTTTAATTGGCTCTCCTTTCTTATTGTAGATACTTCCAGTTTTTATTTCATTAAATACTACCAATTCAATTTTCGGAATGGTAAGTTCTTTTGGGAAAGCGTGCGTATTTAGCTTTCCGGAATTAGCATCAAATGCATTTTCAACATCACCATTAAGCAAAAGCAATATATTTCCTTTCATAAATTTTATAGGAAGCCAAACGGTTGAAGTGTATGAATCTGCACTTCCATCATCAGCATTAAACTTTGTACTTATCATTTCTGATAAGTTGTTGTTGGCATCAGTTATAAACACATCAGAAGTGCCACCACCACAATAAGCGTTAATCTCTTCAGCATGAAACAACATCGTTACATTTTTCCATCCGTCATACCTGATTTCGTGAACTACATCAGCCCTGAAGTTTTTGTATGATAATGTATCAGTAAATTTTTTGCTGTTGTTATCGTATTTATAAATTGTAAAACTGTTGGTGTCTGGATTGTTTTCTGCAGAAAAATCTGTGACCAAAAAATAATCGCATTTGGTTGTTAAATTATAAAATGAATGTGTTGCAATTGATGCTGCTTTGATAAATCCTTTATTGTTTTCATAATCTATTTCATACCATTTTAAAATTCTTAAACCCCCTTTGCCATCTGCCGGAAATTCCTGTTCGCCTTCACGCAGTAATTGCAAATACGTTTTAAATTTTAAAGTAGTAATAATTTCGCTTGCTGTATCAGGTTTGAAATACACCTTGCATGATTCATTATAAGTAACCGGGCTTACAAAGTTTCTGTAGTAACTATTTTGAATTTGACTGAAGTGAACATAAGGCTCTTTTCTTGTTTGGTCTTGAGCGATGGAAATTGAACAGGATGCAATAAGGTTAATCAGCATAAAAAGTAATACAACGTGTTTTTTCATTTTAGTTTTTTTTAATTCAATTCAAAAGGCACAGTCAAATAATATTCGGCATCAACCGGTTTTCCTTTTTTAGTTGCAGGAATCCAAAACGGCATATTTTCTAAAACGCGAATTGCTTCCTTCACAAAATTTGGTGCACCCGGTGTTCCGTTAAGCGCTTCAACTTTTGTAATCTTTCCTTCTTTTATTACAATAAATTTCAGACTTACACTTCCTTCCAGTCCTTTTGATTTTTCGGGTTCAGGATATTTTATATTATCGGCAAAGTATTTGAACATTGCGTTTTCACCTCCCGGGTAGCGAGGTGCAGTATCAAACTTTGGTTCTTCAAATTTATATGGCAATGGATTTTCTTCTTCTTGCGCAAAGGAGATTTGAATAAATAAAATCAAAATAAAAAGAGAGAGGAAATATTTCACTTGGCAAATTTATGTTTTATTTAACGGGAGTTCGGGATTGAATTTTAAAAGACTGAAAACCCTTTCAGGGTTGCCTGTGAGTAACCCTGTACGAAGTGCGGGGGTAATATGCAAGCTCCTCAGCACAACCACGAAGTAGTTACCCATCATTATGCAAATGTCGTCCAAAATACAGGAAACCACTTCGTGGTTGGTGATTGATATATCTCACTTTTTTCCACCGGTTACACCGGTGGTTATTGACAGGTAACCCTTTCAGGGTTTTCGCCTGCTGGAATTTAATAACGAACTCATATTACTTGAACTTTCTGTCTGATTCATTTATGGCTAAATCATTAATGCTCGCAAATCTTTTTGCCATGAATCCATTTTCATCAAACTCCCAGTTTTCATTTCCATAAGCGCAAAACCATTGTCCTGTTTCATCATGATATTCATATTCGAAACGAACTGCAATTCTGTTATTCGTATGCGCCCAATATTCTTTTTTGAGTTTGTAATCTAATTCCTTCTCCCATTTACGTTTCAGGAAAGCAACAATTTCATCGCGACCATTTATAAACTCATTGCGGTTTCGCCATTCGCTGTTTTCTGTATAAGCTTTTGAAACACGTTCAGGGTCTTTGCTGTTCCATGCATCTTCGGCCATCTGAATTTTTTGCTTTGCAGTTTCTTCAGTGAATGGCGGGA